>DASPLM010000374.1:0-8926 GCA_035627575.1 Caulobacteraceae bacterium
GTTCGCGCGGGGCAACACCATCTATTCCGACCACATCGCCGACGCCTTCGAGAAGGCGGTCAAGGACAAGGACGTGAAGGCCATCGTCTTCCGCGTCTCCTCGCCCGGCGGGTCTGACACGGCGTCCGAGCAGATCCTCGACCAGGTCCGCGCCGCCAAGCGGGCCGGCAAGCCGGTGGTGGTCTCCATGGGCACCTATGCAGCCTCGGGCGGCTACTGGATCTCGTCGGACGCCTCGGCCATCGTCGCCAACCCCTCCACCCTGACCGGCTCGATCGGCGTCTACGGCGGCAAGTTCGCCCTGGGCGACGCCGCGGCCCGTTTCGGCGTCGATTTCCGCGACCTGACCGTGGGCGGCGACTACGCCAGCGCCTTCAACCCCGGCGAGGAGTTCACCCCCGCCCAGCGCGCCGCCTTCTCGGCCTGGATGGACCAGATCTACGAGGGCTTCATCCAGCGCGTGGCCAAGGGCCGCAAGCTGGACCCGGCGCGCGTGCGCGAGATCGCCAAGGGCCGCGTCTGGACCGGCGCCCAGGCCCGGCAACTGGGCCTGGTCGACGAGCTGGGCGGCTTCTCCACCGCCGTGGCCCGCGCCAAGGTGCTGGCCAAGATCCCGGCCGACCGCGACGTGCGCTTCAAGAAGTTCCCCGCCGAACTGACCTTCTTCGAGGCCCTGTCGGAGGCCTTCGGCGTTTCCTCGTCGGGCGCCAGGACCCTGGCCGCCGCCGGCTGGGTGCTGGGCGACCCCCGGGCCGAGGCCATCCTCGACGAGATGGCGGAGGCCCGCATGCGTGAAGGCGGCAAGGCGGCGGTGCTGTCGGAAGCGCGGGTGAACTGACGAAAGAGGGAACCACGAACCTCACGAGAAGCACGAACGTGCAGTCCGAGGTGGCGCGCTAGACGACCAGTCTCTCGATCCGCGCCTTTGGCGCGGATCCGAAGTTCACGAGCAGGCCGAGGCGCAGGCCGGTTCCGCGCAGGTAGTTCAGGACCTGCGCGCGGTGCTCGGGCGCCAGTTCGCGCACGGCCCTCAGTTCCACGATGATGCTGTCGAAGCACACGAAGTCAGGGACGTAAGTCTGGTGGAGCGGTCGATGCTTGTAGGTCAGCGCTAGCGCCGGGCTGGCGACGAAGGGAATGCCGCGGTCTTCGTGGTTCATCTTCCTTGGCCTAGAACAGCACGCCCGGGTTCATGATGCGCTTGGGATCCAGGGCGTCGCGCACCGCCCGCATCATCGCCACCTGCACCGGCGACTTGTAGGTCAGCGCCTCGGCGGACTTCATGCGGCCCAGGCCGTGCTCGGCCGAGATCGAGCCCTCGTACCTGGCCACGATGTCATGCACGATCCTCGAGCCCTCGTCGCGCAGGGCGCCGAACGCCGGCCCGTCCGCGCCGATCGGCTGGAGCACGTCGTAGTGGACGTTGCCGTCGCCGACGTGGCCGAAGGCGACCACGCGGACGCCGGGGTGGAAGCGCTCGACCGCGGCCGTGGCCTCCTCGATGAAGGCGGCGATCTTCGACACGGGGACCGAGACGTCGTGCTTCCACGCGGCGCCCTCGGGTTTCTGGCCGGCGGACTGGTCCTCGCGCACGCGCCAGAAGTCCTTCGCCTGCTGCGCGTTCTGCGCCAGGGCCGCGTCGAGGATCAGCCCGTCCTCCAGGGCTGCGCCCAGCAGCCGCTCCATTCCCGCTTCCGCCGCGCCCGGCTCGCCCGACGCCAGTTCGATCAGGACAATCCACGGATAGGGCTGGGGCAGGGGGTCGCGCGCGCCCGGAATGTGCTTCAGCACGTTCGCGACACCCTGGCGGCCCATCAGCTCGAAGGCGTCCACGCCGCCGCCCGTCTCGGCCTTGGCGCGCATCAGCAGCTCGACGGCGCAGTGCGGCGACTCCAGCCCGACCACCGCCGTGGCGCGCGAGCGCATCACGGGGAACAGCTTCAGGCTGGCGGCCGTGATCACCCCCAATGTCCCCTCGGCGCCGATCAGCAGCTGCTTGAGGTCGTAGCCGGTGTTGTCCTTGCGCAGGCGCTTGAGGCCGTCGAACAGGCGGCCGTCCGGCAGCACGGCCTCCAGACCCAGCACCAGGTCGCGCATCACGCCGTAGCGCAGCACCGCCGTGCCGCCGGCGTTGGTGGAGATGTTTCCGCCGACGGTGGCGGTGCCCTCGGCCGCCAGGCTGAGCGGGAACAGCCGGTCGACCGAGGCCGCGGCCTGCTGCGCCTCCAGCAGGGTCACCCCGGCCTCGACCACCAGCACGTCGTCCATCGGCGCGATGTCGCGCACCGCCCGCAGCTTCTCGGTCGACAGCAGGATCTCGCCGTGGGGGACCTGCCCGCCGACCAGGCCGGTGTTCCCGCCCTGGGGCGTGATGGCCACGCCCGCCTCGTGGCAGATCCCGACCACAGTCGCGACCTCGGCCGTGGACCGCGGCAGGACCAGCAGCGGCGTCTCTCCGCGCCAGCGCCCACGCCACTCCACCAGCTTCGGTTCGAGCCGCGCGGGCTCCTGGCTCCAGCCGTCGGGGCCGAGCACGGCCTTGAGGTGGGAGAGGACGTCGGCGGGCAGAGGGGCGGTCATGATCGGAGTTTCGCCGCCTACAGGCGAAGTGTCATCCCGCATCATTTTCGTTCTTGCTGTGTTCGCGTCGTCCGGCATCATCCTTCCTCTCCCTCGGGAGAGGCAGCGAGCGGCGCTGCGGAGCAGCGACGGAGCGGGAGAGCGGCAGACAGTGGAAACACCCCCATGGATACAGCGCGCCCGAGAACTCCGGCGCGAGAGTTCCGATGCTGAGCGCCGCCTATGGTCAAGGCTGCGGGCGAGCCGTCTTGGCGGGTGGAAGTGGCGCAGGCAGGAGCCGCTCGGGCCATACTTCGCCGACTTCGCCTGTCCTGCTGTGCGCCTTATCGTCGAAGTGGACGGCTCCCAGCATATCGGGGCCGAAGAGTACGACGCCGGCCGGACATCTTGGCTGGAACAGCAGGGCTGGCGCGTGCTGCGATGCTATATGACCGAGGTGATGACGAATCTCGAGGGTGTCTGCGCAACCATCCTGACTGCATGCGAAGAGCGCAGCCGTGAGCGTCGTGCGGCCCCGGTACCCTCTCCGGCTCCCCTGAGGGCCTTGCCCTCAGGGCTCGCCTCCTCTCCCAAAGGAGAGGAAGAGTGGCGCCCCTGACCCCCGTCCCTGCCGTCGGCGTGGTCTGCCTGCGCGGCGACGAGGTGCTGCTGATCCGGCGGGGCACGCCGCCGCGGCTGGGGGAGTGGAGCCTGCCCGGCGGGCGCATCGAACCGGGCGAGCGGGCGGTGGACGCCGCCCTGCGGGAACTGCGGGAGGAGACGGGGGTCGAGGCGGAACTGACCGGCCTGGTCGATGTCGTCGACGGCTTCTTTCCGCCGGATCGCCACTACGTCCTGATCGACTACGCCGCGCGCTGGATCGCGGGCGAGCCCGTGGCCGGCGACGATGCGGCGGAGGCCGCCTTCCACCCGCTGTCGGCCATCGACGACCTCGTGGCCTGGGACGAGACGCGCCGGGTCATCCGCCTGGCCGCCTCGCGCGTGGGGAGGTGACAGCTGGACCGTAAGGTCGGCCCCGTCTAGGGTCCCCGCTCCCGATCGGGGAGGGGGCTTCCAGATGAAACGTGCAATCCTTGGCCTGGCGACACTCGCCGCGGCCGCGTCGTTCGCCGTGGGCGCCGGCGCCCAGACCGAGTCGGTGACCTTCACCCTGGAGAACGACACCGAGGAGGTGCTGGTCGCGCTGCACATCTCCCACACCGGCACCAACGAGTGGGAAGAGGACATCCTCGACGTGGACGTGGTCGGCTCGGGCGAGTCGGTCGAAATCACCATCGACGACGGCCTGACCGACTGCCAGTACGACGTCCGTGCCGATTTCAGCGACGGCGCCAACGTCGATATCCGGGGCGTGGACTTTTGCGAACTCGACGGCGAGACCCTGACCGTCACCGACTGATCCTGGTGTGCTTGGCGGCGGCGCTGATCGCGTCGCCGGCCGTGGCCCAGGACCGCGCGCCGGTGCAGCGGCAGCAGCTGCTGGACCTCGCCTATGCGCTGGGTGAGTCCCACGCCCTGCGCCAGGCCTGCGAACCCGACGACCAGTACTGGCGCGAGCGCATGCGGCGCCTCATCGAGGTGGAGCGGCCGGACGCCGTGTTCGCCCAACGCCTGGCCGACCGATTCAACACCGGCTTTACGGTTCGCGAGACCCAGTTTCCCGAGTGCACGCCCGCCGTGCGCGCGGAGGCCGCCGCCGCCGCCCGCCGTGGCCGCGCCGCCGCCGCCGCGCTTGCCCGGATTCGATAGCGGGACCGTGCGCGGTCCGATAGGATCGTTCCCGTGACAGTCAGGGGAACGACATGACTCTCTACTTCGCGATCGCGCTGCTGGTTCTGGCGCTGGTCGTCCTCTTCAACGCCATCAAGATGGTCCCGCAGGGCCGCGAGTTCACGGTCGAGCGCTTCGGCCGATACACGCGCACGCTCAAGCCCGGGATCTCGTTCCTGACGCCCTTCGTCGAGGGCATCGGGCGGCGCATGAACATGATGGAGCAGGTCCTGGACGTGCCCCAGCAGGAGGTCATCACCAAGGACAACGCCATGGTGAAGGTCGACGCCATCGTCTTCATCCAAGTGATGGACGCGGCCGCCGCGGCCTACCGGGTCGACAACCTGCTCTACGCCATCCAGCAGCTGTCGCAGACCAACCTGCGCACCGTGGTCGGCTCGATGGAGCTGGACGAGGTGCTGAGCCAGCGCGACCTGATCAACTCCATGCTGCTGCAGGCGATCGACTCCGCCACCGAGCCGTGGGGCGTGAAGGTCAATCGCATCGAGATCAAGGACCTGACCCCGCCGGCCGACATCACGGACGCCATGGCCCGCCAGATGAAGGCCGAGCGCGAGCGCCGCGCCGTCATCACCGAGGCCGAGGGTGAGAAGTCCGCCGCCATCGCTCGGGCCGAGGGCGCCAAGCAGTCGGCCATCCTGCAGTCGGAAGGCCGCAAGGAAGCCGCCTTCCGCGACGCCGAGGCGCGGGAACGCGCCGCCGAGGCCGAGGCCAAGGCGACCGCCATGGTCAGCGAGGCCATCGCCAAGGGCGACGTGAACGCGATCAACTACTTCGTGGCCCAGAAATACGTCGACGCGTTCGCCCAGCTGGCCAACTCGCCGCAGCAGAAGACGGTCATCGTGCCCGCCGAGATGGGCTCGCTGGTGGGTGTCCTGGCGGGCGTCGGGGAACTGGTGAACACCGCCCGCGACCAGCAGCAGGACGCGCGCAACCCGCGCCGCTGAGAGGAAGATGACGATGGACATGGTCGCTGACCTCTACGCCGCCCAGCCATTCTGGATCTGGATGGGCTTCGCCGCGGTGCTGCTCGCCATCGAGGCCGCCACGGGCACCGGCTGGCTGCTGTGGGCGGCGGCCTCGGCCGCGGCCGTGGCGCTGATCACCCTGGCGGGCGTGACCGGGGCCCCGCTCGAGATCGGGCTGTTCGCGGCGCTGACGCTGGTGACGACCCTGGTCTCGCGCCGGTTCGTCGGCCGCATCCACGGGTCGGATTCCGACATCAACGACCAGCGTCTGCGCCTGGTCGGCAAGATCGGGCGCGCCGCCGGCGCCTTCGTCGAGGGCCAGGGCCGCGTGTTCGTTGACGGCTCGGAGTGGCTCGCCGACCTGGAGGAGGGGGGCGACCTGCCGACGGGCGTGAAGGTGGCGGTGACCGGCGTGCACGGCTCGCGCCTGGTGGTGAAGCCGGCGTAGGCGGGCCGGCTTCGTCCTTCGGCAGGCCCAGGATGAGGCCTATGTTCGAGCGGGCGGAACGCCAGCAGTAGAAATCCTCACCCTGAGCCCGTCGAAGGGCGAGGATTTCGTCCCCCTCAGCGCGCCGCCAGCACCTCTTCCACGCCACGGTTGGCCAGGGCGTCGGCGTGCTCGTTCAGCTCGTGGCCGGCGTGACCCTTGACCCACTTCCACTTCACGTCGTGGCGGAGGCGGGCTTCGTCGAGACGGCGCCACAGGTCCTCGTTCTTCACCGGCTTCTTGTCGGCCGTCTTCCAGCCGCGCGCCTTCCAGCCGGGCAGCCATTCGGTGATGCCCTGCAGCACGTACTTGCTGTCGGTGTGAAGCTCGACGGCGCAGGGCTTCTTCAGCAGCTCCAGCGACTGGATCGCCGCCATCAGTTCCATGCGGTTGTTGGTGGTCAGGACCTCGCCGCCCCAGATGTCCTTGCGATGCCCGCCGGAGATCAGGATAGCCCCCCAGCCGCCGGGGCCCGGGTTACCCTTGCAGGCGCCGTCGCTGTAGATGGTGACCTTGGTTTGCATCGCGCCCCTGTGCCCGCGCTTGCGGAGTCTGGCAATGCGGCGGTCGCGAGAGGGTGTGGACGATCAGCTGGTCAGCGCGCGGGGCAGCTTGAAGGTCACGGTCTCGCGGGCGCTGACGTCCTCCTCGACCGACACCTCGAAGCGGCCGGCGATGGCGTCCACCAGGCCCTGCACCAGGCTCTCGGGCGCCGAGGCGCCGGCGGTCACGCCGACAGTGCGCACGCCCTCGAACCAGGCCCAGTCCAGGCCCCGCGCATCGTCCAGCAGGCGCGCGTCGCGGGCGCCGGCCTTCAGCGCCACTTCGACCAGGCGCAGGGAGTTGGACGAGTTCTGCGAGCCCACCACCAGCACCAGGTCGCACTCGGCCGCCATGCCCTTCACCGCCTCCTGGCGGTTCGTGGTGGCGTAGCAGATGTCCTCCTTGTGCGGCGAACTCATCAGCGGGAAGCGCTCGCGCAGGGCGTTCAGGATGCCGACGGTGTCGTCCACCGACAGGGTGGTCTGGGTGACGTAGGAGAGGTTGGCCGGATCGCGCGGCTGGAATCGCGCCACGTCATCGACGGTCTCGATCAGGGTGATGGCGCCCTGTGGCAGCTGGCCCATGGTGCCCTCGACCTCCGGGTGGCCGGCGTGGCCGATCAGAACGATCTCGCGCCCCTCCCGGAAGTGGCGCTCGGCGTCGAGGTGGACCTTGCTGACCAGCGGGCAGGTGGCGTCGAGGTAGAGCATCTGGCGCCGCTGCGCCTCGGCCGGCACCGCCTTGGGCACGCCGTGGGCCGAGAACACCACCGGCCGGTCGTCCGGCGCCTGGTCCAGTTCGTCGACGAAGACCGCGCCCTGCGCCTTCAGGTGCTCGACCACGTGCTTGTTGTGGACGATCTCGTGGCGCACGTAGACCGGCGCGCCGAACTTCTCGATGGCCCGCTCGACGATCTGGATCGCCCGGTCCACGCCCGCGCAGAAGCCGCGCGGCGCCACCAGGATCAGGCGCAGGGGTCGGCGTGGCGGAAAGGGCGCATTCATGGTCGCCTATCTAGTCCGCAACGGGCTTCGTTGCGAGGCCGTGCTTTAGCCTTTATCACTCGCTCAAGTCGGAACGCCCGCCGCCGCGGGTCAGCATCTCAATGGGCGGAATTTCTTCCATGCGTCGCCTTCTCACACTTCTCGCAGGCGTCATCGTCGCCAGCGCCGTGATCCCCGCCACCTACGTGGAGGCCCAGACCACGCAGCGCGACCGCGCCGAGCGCGAACAGCGCGAGAAGCGCCGCCAGGAAGAAGCCAAGGCCAAGGAGAAGCGCCGCGCCGGCCGCGGTCCCGCCCCGCTGGCCCGCGTCCGCGCCCAGGGCCCGTGCCCCTACGTGAAGATCCTGTACGACGCCGCCCGCTACGTGGAGTTCACGGGCGACCGCGCCACCGCGACGCAGGTGGCCTACACCGGCGAGATCCAGGGCGTCGAAAGCCGCTGCGCCTACGAGAGCGACGAGCCCATCGTGGTCGACATGGGCATCCTGTTCGCGCTCGGCAAAGGACCGCAGGCTCCGGCGAGCGGCAAGACCTACCGCTATTGGGTCGCCGTGACCGAGCGGAACAAGGCGGTGCTGGCCAAGCAGTACTTCGACCTGCCGGCGGACTTCGCCAGCGGCGACCGTACCGAGGTCGAGCAGATCATCGAGGGCCTGACGATCCCGCGCGCCGGGGCCACCGTCAGCGGCTCGAACTTCGAGATCCTGGTGGGCTTCGAGGTGACGCCGGAGATGGCGCAGTTCAACCGCGACGGCCGCCGCTTCCGCGTCAACGCCGGCCAGACCGGACAGTAGGATGACCGACCTCAGAGCGGCCCTGGGCGAGGCGGCCGCAGCCGCCTTCGCCGCTGAGGGGCTGTCCGCCGGGTACGGGCGGGTCACGGCCTCCGATCGGCCGGACCTGGCCGATTTCCAGTGCAACGGGGCCCTGGCCGCCGCCAAGGCCGCCAGGGCCAATCCGCGCGAGATCGCCGGACGCGTCGCCGAGCGGCTGAAGGACGACCCGCGCCTGGCCTCCATCGAGATCGCCGGTCCGGGCTTCATCAACTTCAAGGTCGCCGACGCCGCCCTGTCCGACCGCGCCAACGCCGTTGCGGCGGACGAGCGCGCGGGCGCGGGCACGGTCGAGCAGCCGCGCCGGGTCATCGTCGACTACGGCGGTCCGAACGTGGCCAAGCCGATGCACGTGGGCCACCTGCGCTCGTCGATCATCGGCGAGTCGCTGAAGCGCCTGTTCCGCCTGCGTGGGGACACGGTGTGGGGCGACGCCCACTTCGGCGACTGGGGCTTCCAGATGGGGCTGCTGATCGTCGCCCTGGCCGACGAGGGCCGCGCCGAGGCGTTCACGGCCGAGGGCGAGGGGCCGTTCCCGGCCGAGAGCCCGGTGACGCTGGAGGACCTTGAGCGCCTGTATCCGGCCGCGGCCGCGAAGGCCAAGGAAGACGCGGAGTTCCGCGACCGCGCCCGCAAGGCCACCATGGCCCTGCAGTCCGGCCATGCCGGCTACCGCGCCCTGTGGAAGCACATGCACGACGTCTCGATGGCGGCGCTCAA
>DASPLM010000375.1:0-3019 GCA_035627575.1 Caulobacteraceae bacterium
CTTCGAACCCGACCTCGGTCAGCGCTTCCGCCAGGGCTGCGCGTTCGGGGACCTCGGCCGCCCGCAGACCCAGGTCGGGCGTGGCCCGCCGCACCTGGATCCGCCCGCCCGTATCGACCTCGACGCCGTTCCCGACACTGATCGTCGCCATCGCCGCCTCCCGGTGTTCCGGGGAAGCTTGGGCCCAAGCCGCGCCCAACTCAATTTAAAAGTGCGGAAAGCTTGACCTGAGTTCGCAGGCGTAACCATTCTAACCAATCTGGGAGGCCGCCGTGTCCGATCGCCCGCAATGGACGTCCGAGTATCCCGTCCCGCCGGCCCGGCGCTTCCGCGCCTACGCCTTCGATCCCCTCGCCTCAGCCTCGGCCGAGACCTCCGTCGTCAACGAAGTGGTGATCAGCCTCCCCTGGGAGGATCCTTGGGAGGAACAGCTCGGCCTTGGCCCCAGCGGCGAGTACCTGGAGGTGATCGATCACGATCCGGCGGTCGGGGTCTTCTACAGGCCGCTCGATCCCAATGACGTGCTGCTGGTCGCGCAGGACGGCCTTCCCCCCTCGGAGGGCGTGCCCCAGTTCCACCAGCAGATGACCTACGCGGTGGCGATGAAGACCATCCGCAACTTCGAGCGGGCCCTGGGCAGGAAGGTGCTGTGGTCGGACGCTCCCGGCGACGGGTTCGTACAGAAACTTCGCATCTACCCTCACGCCCTACGAGAAGCGAACGCCTACTACAGCCCCGAGAAGAAGGCCCTGCTGTTCGGCTACTACCGCGGCTCGCCGTCGGTGCGGGGCCACAGCCTTCCCAACGCCTGGGTGTTCACCTGCCTGTCCCACGACATCATCGCCCACGAGACCGCCCATGCGATCCTCGACGGGGTCCACCGGCGGTTTGTGGAGCCGTCCAGCCTCGACACCCTGGCCTTCCACGAGGCGTTCGCGGACATCGTCGCCCTGATGCAGCACTTCACCATGACCGAAGTGGTGGAGCACCAGCTGGCGCAAACGCGTGGCGTTCTACGTGGGCGCAACCTGCTGACCACCCTGGCGGGCCAGTTCGGCGATTCCACGGGTCGCGACGGAGGCCTGCGCCAGGCCATCGATGCGACCGCAGGCGCGGCGCCGCCGGTGCTCACCCCGGACGTGACCGCCCCGCATGAGCGAGGCTCCTATTTGGTGGCCGCAGTGTTCGACGCGCTGGTGACCATCTTCGAGCGCCGCTCTGCCGACCTCGTTCGGCTCGTGACGGGCCGCTCGTCCTTCACGGGCGAGGAACTGCCTCCCGATCTGGTCAAGAGGCTGGCGGTCGAGGCCGCCAAGTCGGCGGATCACCTGCTGCGCATCTGCGTGCGGGCGCTGGACTACGTGCCGCCGGTGGACATCAGCTTCGGCGATTTCCTCCGCGCCATGATCACGGCCGACGCCGACCTGGTGAGCGACGACCGCTTCCGCTACCGGCAGGCCGTGGCCGAAGGCTTCCGGCGACGGGGCATCTATCCGCGCGACGCCATGTCGATGGTTCCCGAGAGCCTGGTCTGGCAGGCGCCCGGCGTCTGGGACGCCGAACTGGCGACGCTGGACTTCAACGACCTCGTTCCGGACCTGGATCGTTCGGTGAAGATGACGCGGGCGGAAATCTGGAAGCAGTCCCGTGCGAACGCCATGGCCGTTCACCGATGGCTGACCCACGACGATGATCGTACGGCGAACTGGGAGCGCATGCTGGGGCTGCGCCTGAGGCCCGACGCGCCCGCCACCATCGGCAGATCCCGCGATGGCCTGCCAAAGGTGGAGGTACACTCCGTTCGCCTCGCGCGGCGCCTGGGCCCGGACGGCCAGGAGCAGGAACAGTGGGTGATCGAGGTCACCCAGCGGCGGCGCGCCTTCTTCGATTCCGATCAGCAGGCCGCTGCCGACGCGGGCGAGGGCGATCCTCAGGCGCGCGATTTCTGGTTCCGCGGCGGCGCCACCCTGCTGGTCTCCCACCAGAGTGGCGAGATCCGCTACGCCATCCGCAAGCGCATCGACGACGACCGCCGCCTCGCGGCCCACCGGACCTTTCTGCTCGGCGGCAGGGAAGCGGACATGGGCGATGTCTATTTCGGCGAGCACGTCCGCGAGCCCTTCGCCCTTCTGCACAGGAGCTGAGCATGGGCCGCAGCCCGCGGCGGGGCGCCGCGAAGCCGATCGCCACCGTTCGTATGTACAAGGGCCTCCTGGGCGACTGCTTCCTGTTGCGCGTGAAACAGGGCGACAGCGTCAGTCACATCCTCGTCGACTGCGGCATCCTGCAGAATGTGCCCGGGGACGCGGCCAGGATGAAGGCCGTCGCCGAGGACATCGTCGAGGCCACCGGGGGGCGACTCGACCTGCTGGTGGTCACCCACGAGCACCATGACCACATCTCCGGCTTCGCCCACGCCAGCGAGGTCTTCTTCAGCGACCGGCTGAAGATCGACAACCTGTGGATGGGGTGGACCGAGAACGATGACGATCCTCAGGCCAAGGCGCTGAACGCCCGGTTCAACAAGGTCAAGCACGCGCTCGCGGTGGCCGGCGGCCGCGCCGTGGCCCTGGAGGAAGCCGGCGTCCCGGGCGCCGCCGCGGCCCTGGCGGGCCTTGAGAACTTCATCGGCCCCTTCGAGGCGGCCGGCGGCGCCCTGGGCGCGACCGAGCGCCTGACCGGGCGGGTCATCATGCGCAAGCTGAAGGAGAAGGTGCGCGCCGACGGCGGCAGGCCCCTGTTCCTCGAGCCGGGCTCCGTGCTGGATACGCCCGGCGAGGCCCGTCTGCGCGCCCACGTGTTGGGGCCGCCCCGGACGGAGGCGCGCCTGTTCCAGGACCTGCCGACCCGACGCGCGGGGGAATCCCACGAAACCTACCTCGACCAGCGCTTCGCCGCCGCCGACCAGTTGCTCGGCCTGGAGACCGACCGCCCGGGCGGGGACCGTCCCTTCCCGCCGCGCTACGCCCTGACCGAAACGGAGGTCCAGGCCGGCGGGAACGAGGCGGCGGACTGGCTG
>DASPLM010000376.1:0-2642 GCA_035627575.1 Caulobacteraceae bacterium
GGCACGCTGTATCTGCCGGCCGGTTACGACGCCCGGCGGGACGGGCCGCTGCCGCTGGTGATGTGGGCCTATCCGGACGAGTTCACCGACGCGAAGGTGGCCGGGCAGGTGGTCGACCGCTCCAATCGCTTCACGCGGCCGGCGGGCTTCAGCCACCTGTTCCTGCTGACCCAGGGCTACGCCGTGCTGGACAATCCCTCGATGCCGATCGTCGGCGAGAACGGCAAGGAGCCCAACGATACCTACATCGAGCAACTGAGCGCCAGCGCCAGGGCGGCCGTGGACGCGGTGGTGGAGATGGGCGTCGCCGACCGCGACCGCATCGCCGTGGGCGGTCACAGCTACGGCGCCTTCATGACGGCGAACCTGCTGGCGCACACGGACCTGTTCCGCACCGGCATCGCCCGCTCGGGCGCCTACAACCGCACCCTGACGCCCTTCGGCTTCCAGGCCGAGCAGCGCACCTACTGGGAGGCGACCGACACCTACACCCGCATGTCGCCCTTCACCTACGCCAACAAGGTCAACGAGCCGATCCTGCTGATCCACGGCGAGAACGACGACAACTCGGGCACCTTCCCGATGCAGTCGGAGCGCTTCTACGCCGCCCTGAAGGGCTCGGGCGCGACGGTCCGCTACGTGGTGCTGCCGTATGAGGCGCACGGCTACCGCGCACGGGAGTCGGTGGGTCACACCCTGTGGGAGATGACCACCTGGCTGGACCAGCACCTTAAGGGGGCTGAGGGGAAGGCGGCGAAGTAGCGGGTCCGGAAATCCTCGTCCTTCGACAAGCTCAGGATGAGGATTTCCTACTGCTGTCATTCGACCTCATCCTGAGCCTGTCGAAGGACGAGGTCGCGGCAATCGGGCGGCGGGTAAGCCGCCCCGGTTCCCCTTGCGCCCCTGGCGGCCTAGAACCCCCGCCATACACCACAAGAATCGACCCGCCGGCTGCGCGCCGCCGGGCGCGCCTGCGCTCTGGGAGGAGCGGCCATGAAGGATCACAAGAGCCGGACGATCGGCCAGCACCGGCTGTCGCCCGAGAGCCTGATGATGGGCTACGGCTTCGACCCGTTCCTGTCGGAAGGGGCGATCAAGCCGCCGATCTTCCAGACCTCGACCTTCGTGTTCCGCTCGGCCGAGGACGGCAAGCGCTTCTTCGAGGTGGCCTACGGCCTGCGCGAGAAGGAGCCGGACGAGGCGCTGGGCCTGATCTACTCGCGCATCAACAACCCGAACATCGAGATCGTCGAGGACCGGCTGGCGATCTGGGACGACGCCGAGCGGGCGCTGGTGTTCTCCAGCGGCATGGCGGCGATCTCGACCACGGCGCTGGCGCTGTGCCGGCCGGGCGACACGCTGGTCTACACGGCCCCGGCCTACGGCGGCACCGAGTACCTGTTCGACCGCATCCTGCCGCGCTTCGGGGTGAAGACCCGCGCGGTCTCGGCCTGCCTGTCGGGCGAGGGCATGGCCCAGGCGGTGCGCGACGCCTCGGCTGACGCCGCGGCCGGCGGCGGGCGCCTGGCCATGGTCTATGTCGAGACCCCGGCCAACCCCACCAACGACCTGGTGGACATCACGGCCCTGGCGGCGGTGGTGAAGGGGCTGGGCCAGGCCGAGGCGCCGGCGCTCGTGGTGGACAACACCTTCCTGGGCCCGCTTTGGCAGCAACCGCTCGGCCTGGGCGCCGACCTCGCCATCTATTCCCTGACCAAGTACGTGGGCGGCCACTCCGACCTGATCGCCGGCGCCTGCCTCGGCTCGGCGGGGCTGATGGCGCGCGTGGCCGAGATGCGCACCATCTGCGGCACGGTCACCGACCCGCACACGGCCTGGCTGGTGCTGCGCAGCCTGGAGACCCTGCACCTGCGCATGGAGCGCTCCATGGCCAGCGCCGCGCGCATCGTCGAGTTCCTGGAGCGGCATCCGAAGGTCGAGCAGGTGCTGGTTCCGGGCGGGCGCGACTGCTCGCCCGAGCAGCGCGCGATCTTCGAGCGCCAGTGCAAGGGACCGGGATCGACGCTGTCCCTGCGCCTGAAGGGCGGGGAGGCGGAGGCGTTCCGATTGCTCAACGCCCTGCAGCTGTTCAAGCTGGCGGTCAGCCTGGGCGGCACCGAGAGCCTGGCCTCGCATCCCTCGAGCACCACTCACTCGGACTACACGCCCGAGGCCAAGGGGCGCTGCGGCATCGGCGACAACCTGGTGCGGCTGTCGGTCGGCGTCGAGAACCCCGACGACCTGATCGCCGACCTCGACCAGGCGCTGGCGAAGGCCTAGCCGGGGATCCCGAGGGCGGTCTTCTCGGCGCGCGAGAGGCTCATGGTGCGGGCGCGCCGCTCCATGGCCGCGGCTTCGTCGGTCTTGCCCTCCCCGCGCAGGGCTCTGGCCCAGGCCAGGTGGAGCCCGCCCCAGGTCGGGGCGTGCTTCGCGGCCCTGGCATAGGCGCGCGATGCGCCGGCGTGGTCGCGCCGGGCGAGCAGGGCGTCGCCCTCCAGCTTCAACGGCTCGGCCCAGCGCGGCGCGCGCCGTTGCGCCTCGCGAGCCGCCTTCAGGGCGGCCTCGATGTCCCCCCGGTCCAGCAGCGCGTCAGCCCAGGTGACCGAGGCGTAGGGCGAGGACGGCGCGAGCTCCGCCGCGCG
>DASPLM010000377.1:0-4878 GCA_035627575.1 Caulobacteraceae bacterium
TCGGGCGTGGTGATCGAGCCCTACCTGACCGACCAGTGGTACGTGGACGCAAAGACCCTCGCCCAGCCGGCGCTGAAGGCGGTCGAGGACGGCCGTACGGTGTTCGAGCCGAAGAACTGGGAGAAGACCTACTTCGAGTGGCTGCGCAACATCGAGCCCTGGTGCGTGTCGCGGCAGCTCTGGTGGGGCCACCGCATCCCGGTCTGGTATGGCCCGAGGTTGAAGGATGGGGAGCTGGACTTTACCGAGCTGCAGATCTTCTCTGCCGAAAGCCAGGAAGAGGCGATCGCCTCGGCGGCGGAGGCTTACGGATACCCCGTCATCGTGTTCGACAGCATGGACGAGGGCCGTCGCTGGAGCGACGGCGAAAGCCAGCCTCTCCGCATCCCCCTGTGGCAGGACGAGGACGTGCTGGACACCTGGTTCAGCTCGGCTCTCTGGCCGTTCTCGACCATGGGCTGGCCCAAGGACACCGAGGACCTGAAGCGGTTCTACCCGACCAACACCCTGGTCACGTCCTTCGACATCATCTTCTTCTGGGTCGCCCGGATGATGATGATGGGCATCCACTTCATGGACGGCGAGGTCCCCTTCAAGCGGGTCTTCATCAACGCCCTGGTGCGCGACGCCAAGGGGCAGAAGATGTCCAAGTCCAAGGGCAACGTGATCGACCCGCTGGGGCTGGTGGACAAGTACGGGGCCGACGCCCTGCGCTTCACCCTGACCGCCATGTCGGGTCAGGCGCGCGACATCAAGCTGAGCGAGCAGCGGGTCGAGGGCTACCGCAACTTCGGCACCAAGCTGTGGAACGCCGCCCGCTTCTGCCAGATGAACGAATGCGTCCGCGTCGAGGGGTTCCATCCGGGCGGGGTCGAGCTGACGCTGAACCGCTGGATCCGCGGCGAGGTGGTGAAGACGTCCAAGGCGGTGACGACGGCGCTGGAGAACTGCGCCTTCGACGACGCGGCCGGCGCCCTCTACCGCTTCATCTGGAACGTGTTCTGCGACTGGTATCTGGAACTGGCCAAGCCGCTGCTGAACGGCGACGACGAGGCCGCCAAGGCCGAGACCCGCGCCACCGCCGCCTGGGTGCTGGACGAGACGCTGGCCCTGCTGCATCCGGTGTCGCCCTACATCACCGAGGAACTGTGGGCCGAACTGGCTGACTTTGGCGGTCCGCCGCGCACCTCCATGTTGATCGAGGCGTCCTGGCCCGACCTGCCGCAGGGCTGGGTCGACGCCGGGGCCGAGACCGAGATCGGCTGGATCATCGACCTGGTGAGCGAGGTGCGCTCGATCCGCTCGGAGATGAACGTGCCCCCCTCGGCCAAGGCGCCCCTGACCCTGTCGGGCGCGAACGCGGAGACGAAGGAGCGGCTGGCGCGCCACCGCGACCTGATCTCGACCCTGGCCCGCGTGTCCGACCTCCGCGAGGCCGACGCCCCGCCGCAGGGCGCCGTGCCCTTCGTCGTCGGCGAGGCCACCGGCGCCCTCTCGATCGCCGAGTTCATCGACCTGGCCGCCGAACGCGCCCGCCTGACCAAGGACGTGGCCGGGCTGGATGCGGATATCGAGCGCACCATGAAGAAGCTCGGCAACGCCGACTTCATCGCCCGGGCGAAGCCCGAGGTGGTGGAGGAAACCCGCGAGAAGCTGGCCGAGGCGCAAGCCGCGAAGCTGAAGCTCCAGGCGGCGCTGGCCCGACTGGAGGCGGTGGGGTGAGCGTCGCGCAGGAAATCCTCGTCCTTCGACAAGCTCAGGATGAGGATTTCTTTGGTGTCGCTCCCGTGAAACTGGCCCTCATCCTGAGCTTGTCGAAGGACGAGGGCGGGCCCCCGGCGGCATGAAAACCCGCATCGACCAGCGCCTCGTCGAGCTCGGCCTGTTCGACAGCCGCGCCCGCGCCCGCGCCGCCATCGAGGCCGGGCGGGTGAGGGCGGACGGGCGGGTGGTCGGCAAGCCCTCCGAGGCCGTCGCGCCCGACGCGGTGATCGAGGCCGAACCGGCCCACCCCTGGGTCGGGCGTGGCGCGCTGAAGCTGGTCCATGCCCTGGACCTTTGGCCGATCGCGGTGGGGGGACGGGTGGTGCTGGACGTCGGCGCCTCCACGGGAGGCTTCACCGAGGTTTGCCTGAGCCGCGGGGCGCGGCGCGTGTTTGCGGTGGACGTGGGGCGGGGACAACTGCATGCGAGGCTGCGGGACGATCCCCGGGTGACCAGCCTGGAAGGGATCGACGCCCGGGCTCTGGACGCGACCCTGGTCGACGAGGCGCCGGCGGTGGTCGTCTGCGACGCCAGCTTCATCGGCCTGGCCAAGGTGCTGCCGGCGGCGCTGGCCCTGGCAACGGCCGGGGCCGACCTGGTGTGCCTGGTCAAGCCCCAGTTCGAGGCCGGCCCGAAGGACGTCGGCCGCGGCGGCTTGGTGAAGGACCAGGCCGTGCACGCACGGGTGCTGGGTGAGGTGCGGGACTGGCTCGAGGCGCAGGGCTGGCGTGTGCGCGACACGGCGGTCAGCCCCATCGACGGCGGCGAGGGGCAGCGAGAGTATCTGCTTTGGGCTTCCGGACCGGGTGAAGCGATCCGTTGACCTGAACGGGGTAGGATCACGCCATGAGACTTGGCGTGATCACGGTGCTCGCAACGACCCTCCACTTCGTCGGCGCTACGGCGCCCAGCCGGGCGGATGGGCCCGGCATCGTGCCACCGGGCAGGCCGCTGACAACCCCTGCCTATGTCCGCGCGAACGCACGTGAGATCAGAAAAGCCTTCAGCGACCGCCTCGTGCGGCCGGGGCCGGGAGAGCGGTTGGAGTGGTTCGGACGGGATGGCGCGTACATCCCGACACCAGGAGCCCGAGTGCAGGGCCGCTATCGCATCGTGGATGGCTGGATATGCACGCCTGCCCCGCGATCGATAGTCTGTCGCGAGGTTCTGAAAGATCCGTTCGGCGACTTCTACTACGGGAAGGTCGCGTCGAGCCTGAACGGTTGGCGTTCCTCGGGATCCGCAAAGAGCCTGCGTCTTGAGTTCCGCCCCGCGGGCGACCTTCTGGTCCGGCGCCAACCGACGGCGGCAACACGGGTGGAGCGGCCGCACTGGCTCGAAAGGCCGTCGATCGATCTGATGGAGGATATTTATCCCGCCAAGGCGCGTGCTCAGCGGGTTCGAGGGCGGGCGATGCTCGCGTGCCGGTTCGACAGGAACGCCAGACCCGTGGATTGCAAGGTCATCAGCGAGTATCCGACGAGCTTCGGCTTCGGAGCTGTCGCGATCAGCCTGTCGGGTAGAATGCGCAGCGGTGACTACGACGAGAACGGGGCCGCCGTTGCAGGGAGACCGGTCAACGTAGCTTTCGCATTCCATCCGCCCGGCGACTGATGCGCTCGATACGAAAAGCCGCCCGTGCTGCAGGCACGGGCGGCTTCAAGCGTCTGGCGGCTGGCGGACCTAGTAGCCGTGGACGCGGTAGCGGCCGTAGCGGTCGGGGCAGACGGTGACGTACTGGCCGCGACCGCCGTAGCCCGGGGCGACGGCGAGGCGGCAGCCGCGGCGGCCGTAGTCGCGGTAGCGGCCGCGGTAGCCCGACGAGACCCGGTAGGGCTGGGTCTGGTTGTAGCTGTAGTAGTAGCCGTCCGCGTCGCAGGCGGTGCTGCGTCCGATCTGCGAGCCGACCAGGCCGCCGACGACGGCGCCCAGCACCGCGCCTTCGCTGCGCACGTTGCGGTCGGCGATGTTGGAGCCGAGCGCCGCGCCGGCCAGGGCGCCGATGATGCCGCCGCCGACGGCGCGGTCGCTGCGCTGGTCACGGCACGAGGCGTGGTAGCCCGAGCGGTCGTAGCGGTCGTAGGTGCGGCGGGCGTAGCGGTCTTCGTCGTACCGGTCATCGTAGCGATCGTCGTACCGGTCATTGTAGCGATCGTCGTACCGGTCGTCGTAACGCGAGCTTTCATAGCCTTCGCCGTAGCTGTCGTAAGACTGGGCCATGGCGGGGGCGGCGACCGTACCGACGGCGGCGACGGTAGCGAGGGCGAGGGCGGCGGACTTGAACTTCATGACGAGGCTCCTGCGGTAGGTCTGGCCGAGGCGGCGCCTCGATCTGTGAGGGGCATAAGAGCAGGTCCAACCTGAACGCTGTCCGGCTTTGCCGTTCATCTTCGTTCATGTGGGGTTTCGCGCGCGCGCTGCGTGGTGCAGGGAAGCGCCATGACCACGCCGGCCCCGCAACAGACCCAGGACATCATCATCGAACGCGTCGGCGGCCAGGGCGACGGCGTGGCCGGCTCGGGCGTGTTCGTGCCCCTGACCCTGCCGGGCGAGCGGGTGCGCGCGCGGGTCGAGGGCGGGCGGGCCGAGCTGGTGGAGATCCTGGAGCCCAGCGCCGACCGCGTGCCGCCGGAGTCGCCCCATTACGGCGAGTGCGGCGGCTGTTCGCTGCAGCACTGGGCGGCGGCGCCCTACCTGGAATGGAAGCGCGAGCAGGTGCGCCTGACCCTGGCGCGCGAGGGGCTGGAGACGGAGATCGCGCCCACCTTCGCCTGCGCCCCGGGAACGCGGCGGCGCCTGGCGCTGCACGCCCGGCCGGGCCGCGGCGGGGCGATCATCGGCTTCAAGGCGCGCAAGTCCTGGCGCCTGGTGGAGGTGACCGAGTGCCCGGTCGCGGCGCCGGAGTTGGTGCGCGCCTTCCCGGCGCTGCGCCGACTGGCGGCGGGGTTCCTTGGGCATCCGAAGTCCGCGCCCACCCTGCACGTGACCTGGACCGCGACCGGCCTCGACGTCGACATCACCGGCGTCGAGCGCCGCAGCGGCGGCCTGTCGGCCGATGCGCGGATGCGGGCGGCGGAAGCGGCCTCGGCCGGCGACATGGCCCGCGTCACCCTG
>DASPLM010000378.1:0-4152 GCA_035627575.1 Caulobacteraceae bacterium
AACGTCCAGCGTAGCGTCGTGACCGGCGTGGGCGCCTACCTGCCGGACAGGATCGTCACCAACGACGAGCTGGCCGCGATCGTGGATACCTCCGACGCCTGGATCACCGAGCGCACCGGCATCCGGCAGCGTCATCGCGCCGCGGACGACCAGCCGGTCTCGGACCTGGCCGTCGCCGCCGCGCGCCGCGCGCTCGAGGCGGCGGGCCGTACCCCGGATGACGTCGACCTGATCGTCGTGGCGACCACCACGCCCGACCTGACCTTCCCGGCGACCGCCGCCATCGTCCAGCGCAAGTTGGGCGTGCCGATCTGCCCCGCCTTCGACGTCCAGGCGGTGTGTTCGGGCTTCGTCTATGCGCTGAGCGTCGCCGACGGCTTCGTGGCCCGCGGCCACGCCAAGTGCGCACTCGTCATCGGGGCCGAGGAGATGACCCGCCTGCTGGACTACGAGGACCGCGGCACCTGCGTCCTGTTCGGCGACGGCGCCGGCGCCTTCGTTGTCGAGCCCCGCGAAGGGAAGGGGACGACCGACGACCAGGGCCTCCTCGGCTTCGCCCTGCGTTGCGACGGGACCAAGACCGACATGCTCTACGTCGACGGCGGCCCGTCCACGACCGGCACCGTCGGCAAGCTGCGCATGCTGGGCAACCAGGTGTTCAAGAACGCGGTCGTGAACATCTCAGAGGCCGTGGAGGCCGCCGCCGCCGTCGCTGGCGTGGAGGTCCAGGCCATCGACTGGTTCGTCCCGCACCAGGCCAACCAGCGCATCCTCGCCGGCGTGGCCCAGCGGCTGGGCATCGACGAGGACAAGGTGATCTCCACCGTGGCCGATCACGCCAATACCTCGGCGGCCTCGATTCCGCTCGCCACGGCCACGGCGATTGAGGACGGCCGCATCAAGAAGGGCGATCTGCTGCTCATCGAGGCCATGGGCGGCGGACTGACCTGGGGCGCCTGCGCCCTGCGCCTCTGAAGAGGCCGCCTGAACGCTTTGACTTCGTGCGCGGTTCGCGCGACACAAGGAGGACCAACTTGGGGGACCCCATGAAGGGTGAAACGCTTACCCGCGCCGATCTCTGCGAAGCGGTGCACCAGGAAGTCGGCCTGTCGCGTCACGAGTGCTCGTCGCTCGTCGAGCGGACCCTCGACCTGATCGCCGAAGCGCTCGAGCGCGGCGAGACCGTCAAGCTGTCCGGCTTCGGCGTGTTCCAGGTCCGCGCCAAGCGGGCCCGCATGGGCCGCAATCCCAAGACCGGGGAACCGGCCGCCATCGATCCCCGCCGCGTCATCAGCTTCCGGGCGTCGCAGGTGATGAAGGCTCGCGTGGACGGCGCGAACGCGCAGGCGTGACCAAGGGCCCGAACGCGTTTCGGACCATCTCCGAGGCCGCCGACGAGATCGGCGTCCCGCAGCACGTGCTTCGCTTCTGGGAGACCCGATTCTCCTTCATCCGCCCCATGAAGCGCGCCGGGGGCAGGCGCTTCTACCGCCCCCAGGACATCGCCGTGCTGCGCGGCGTGAAGACCCTGCTCTACGCGCGCGGCTTCAAGATCGAGGGCGTGCAGCGCCTCTATCGCGAGCAGGGGCTGAAGCACCTGCTCTCGGTCGGCGGCGAAACGATCGACGACCTGGACTTCGAGATTGAGGACGGCGCCGCCGGCGAAGGCGACCGCGAGGCCGCCGCCGGCCCGGCCCTGTCGGCTTCCGGCAAGGCCCGGTTGCGCCACGCGCTGCAGGCGCTGGAGAGCGCCCGCGCGAGCCTCGACGCCATCCTGCGCAAATAGGTCAGAAAGTCCGTTGCAGGCGGCGGAGTCGGTCCCTATAAGGCGGCCCTTCGGAGCGTGGCGCAGCCTGGTAGCGCACTTGACTGGGGGTCAAGGGGTCGCAGGTTCGAATCCTGTCGCTCCGACCATCTTCCCTTGATCCCGTCTCAATCCTTCCGGTTCGCCCAGGCGATCAGCGGGAACAGCGGCAGGCCCCAGGCCGTGCCGACCACGGCAAAATACAGCAGCTTCAGCCACATCACGTCCGGCAACCGGTCGGCCACGACCGTCGCCGCCCAGACCCAGGCGACCAGGAAGACCAGCGCTCCCAGCGAGGCCAGCGCCCTGCGTGCTCCACCCTTCATCGCCCATTCTCCCAAACGAAAGCGCCGCGGGTTCCCCCGCGGCGCTTCCATAGGCGTTCGCACAGCGCCTGTCAGGCGCGGCGGCGGATGAGGCCGAAGATGAACAGGAGGAGGATCGCGCCCAGGGTGGCCACGACCAGGCTGCCCAGGAATCCGCCGACGCCGAAGCCGAGCGCATTGGCGATCCAGCCGCCGATGATCGCGCCGATAATGCCGACCACGAGATTGGTCAGCAGGCCGTGACGCCGCCCGGTGACCTGCTCGGCGATCCAGCCCGCGATGATGCCGATCACGATCCAGCCGATGATAGTCATGAGATCCATGGGTGCTCCTCCAGCCCGTGTCCGCCAGTCGCGGTCACCGCCTAAATGCCAGCGCGACCGCTACGGTTCCGGTCAAGCTGACAGCGTTCGCACAAGGCGGCTACACCCGACGGGGAGTCTGGGTTAAGGCGCACCCATGAGCCGCTTCCTCCACGCCCGCTCGTCGCGCGCCGTAGCCGTCTGGCTTTTCGCGGTCGCCGCTCTGGTCTCCGCCATGGTGATCGTGGGGGGGCTCACCCGACTGACCGACTCCGGCCTGTCGATCACCGAATGGAAGCCGATCATGGGGGCGATCCCGCCCCTGAACGACGCCGCCTGGGCCGCCGAGTTCGCCAAGTACCAGGCGACGACCGAGTACCAGCAGGTCAACCGGGGCATGAGCCTGGAGGACTTCCGCACGATCTACTGGTGGGAGTGGGCGCACCGCTTCCTCGGCCGGCTGATCGGCGCGGCCTTCGCCATTCCGCTGGCGATCTTCCTCCTACGCCGCCAGATCCCGCAGAGGCTCGTCGTACCGTGCTTCGTGCTGCTGGGCCTGGGCGCGCTGCAGGGGGCGATCGGCTGGTGGATGGTGGTCAGCGGTCTGTCGGACCGGGTCGACGTGGCCCCCGAACGACTCACCGTGCACCTGGGGCTGGCCCTGCTGGTGTTCGTCGGCCTGCTGTGGTGCGCCTTCGAGGCGCTGGGCGACGGCGACCGGACGCGCCCGCCGCGGGGCTGGGCCCTGGCTTCGGGCGGCCTGCTGGGCCTGGCCTGGGTGCAGAGCCTGCTGGGCGGGCTGGTGGCCGGCAACGACGCCGGGCGGGTGCACACCGACTGGCCCTACATGAGCGGCAAGGCGCTTCCCGAGGTGGACTGGTCCATGGGCGTCGCGCGCGCCTTCCTGCACGACCCGGCGCTGGTGCAGTTCAACCATCGCCTCGGCGCCTACCTGCTGCTCGCCGCCGCGACGATCTATGTCGTGCAGGCGTTTCGGGCGCGCATGCCGGGGATGGTGCGCCTGTCGGCGGCGCTGGTCGCCGGCATGGTCTGGCTGCAGGCCGCGATCGGCATCGCCACCCTGATGAACGCCGTGCCGCTGTGGCTGGGCGTGCTGCACCAGACTGGCGCAGTGACGGTGCTGGGCCTAGCGACCTGGACCGCCTGGCGGGTGCATCGCTCCGAGGAGCGCTTCTTCACGCCCGGAATTCGCTCCACGGGCCTGTGATCGCGAGCGTGATCCCCGGCCAGTAGATGTTCACGAACATGGTCGAGCCGTCGGGCGAGAAGCACACGCCCGCCAGCTCGGCGTTGTCGCGGAACATGTTGCGGCCGAGCGTGTAGACCTTCCCCTCCGGCGTCACGCCGCGCAGATGGTTCTTCAGGTCCTTGGAATAGCGGTCCTCGCAGATCACGAGGTGGCCCCAGGGCGTGACCGTCAGGTTGTCCCCGTAGTTCAGCACCTGCTGGTCGTGCGCCTCGACGAACAGCTCGATGCGGCCGGGTTCCGACGCCTCGCCCGGCTGGCCCTCGAAGCGGCTGGGGACGTAGCGCATCACCTGGCCGCCCTTGGCCGCCCCGCCCGAGGTGCAGGTGAAGTAGAGCTCGCCGTTGCCGAAATGGATGCCTTCGCCGCGCGCGAACCAGGCCGCGCCCTTCGCATGGCCGCGCAGGTGCAGGTCGCCCTCGGGACTCTCGACGTCGTCGAGGTCGATCCACG
>DASPLM010000379.1:0-3654 GCA_035627575.1 Caulobacteraceae bacterium
CGGCGCCCAGCAGCATGACGCGGACCGCGGAGGGGGAGAGGGGCGTGCCGATCTTCATGCACGCCCCTTAGCCTCAGGCGCCGCGCCGATAAAGGGGGCCAGGACCGTCGGGGAAGAGGATCTCCAGCGCCGAAGGCTTGCCGCTCCCGTCGCGCTGGAAGCGAACCCGCGTCGCCGGGTCGCTTGCGTCGCGGAACAGGTCGCCGCCCATCGGCACGAAGATCTGGGCGGGCCGCCGCCCGCGCACGATGCGGAGGCGATCCCCTTGGGCGGTGACCTTCAGGCCCGAATAATCCCCGGTGAACTCGGCCAGGGCGACGCCGCCGGCAGGCGCCTGTGTCAGGGCGGCCAGCGCCCACTCGGCCTCGGTGCGCATCGGGCCGGCGAGCCGCTTCGCGGATCCTTCCAGGGCAAGCCGCTGGGCCGCGGCGAGGGCGTCGGCGGACGGAACGGCGACGTCGGGGACCACGCCGGTCCCTTCCCAGTTCGTGCCCGTGACCGGGCTGCGCGGCGAACCATCCGAGATTAAGACGACAAACCCGCCCGGCAGGCGCGCCGTTCCACCCGGATTGGCCGCGCCGGCGCTGGCCTCCCCCACGACGACGGCGCGCCCGGCGTTCTTCATCGTGTAGGCGAAGGCCTCGGCCGCCGACCCGGTGCGCCCGCTGATCAGGATGTACAACGGGACGTCCAGGTTGGGCATGGGGTGGCTCTTCAGCGGGGCTTCGCTCTCCGTCCCCTCGCGCGAGTGGAAGGTGTTGTAGATGTCCGCGCCGGGCCGGGTGAAGGCGCTCGACAGATAGCCCACCATGGCCGGCGAGCCGCCGCCGTTGCCGCGCAGGTCGATGATGACCGCATCGGCGCCCGACACCAGGGAGAGCGCCGCGTCCGCCGCGCGCCTCGCCGGGGCCTTGTCGTCGGCGAAGTCGAAGCCCGCGAACATGCGCATGTCGATGTAGCCGAGGTTGCCGGGCAGGATCTCCACGCGACGGAAGCCATAGTTCGCGCGCCGCTGCGGGTCGCCCTGGGGCCGGGCGGCCGCCTGCGGCGGCGGGGTGGAGCCGGGTCCGGCGGACAGCGCCGTCGGCGCTTCGGCCGGGGCTCGCCATTCCACGTTGAAGTGGGCGTCCAGGGGCTTTAGCCGGCGGGTCAGCTCGACCGCCAGCACCCGGGGATCGTCGAAGGCGTCGTACGCGCCCCGTGCTGCCTCGGCCCGCAGGTCGGCGGCGATCCTGCTGGCCTTGGCCGCGTCGTAGAAGGTCTCGTCGATGGCCTTGGCGACCGCCTCCACCGTTTCGCGCGGCGCGGGAACTGCGGCGGCCGGGGCGGCGATGACCGGGGCCGCGACGGCGGCGATCATTGAGGCGAAGGGGACAAGATTTCGCATGGCGGAACTCCGTGTGGCCCCCTCAGAGACCACCGTCCTGTCAGGGCGGCGAGTTAATTTCCTGTAGGCTGAGCGGGCGCGAGTCCTTGTTTCAGAAGGGATTCGGGCCGGTTTGCGCCAAAGGCGGGCATGACGGCCCCGCTGGTGCGCCAAGCGCGCGCAACGCGGCGGTCCAGCGCCGAATTCGTGCGTCGTCGCCGGGGCGAGAAAAATTGCCTACCGCGGTTGGATCAGGTCCCAGCGGTTTCCGTACAGGTCCTCGAACACCACCACCGACCCGTAGGCCTCGTGACGCGGTTCCTCCACGAAGCGCACGCCGCGCGCGCGATAGGCCTCGAAGTCACGCGCGAAGTCGTCGGTGTGCAGGAACAGGAACACCCGCCCGCCGGTCTGATCGCCGACGCGGTCGGCCTGGGACCCGGTCGCGGCCCTGGCCAGCAGCAGCCGGGCGCCGTCGGAGCCGGGCGGGGTCACCGTCACCCAGCGCTTGCCGCCGCCCATGTCGCGGTCTTCCGTCAGGGTGAAACCCAGCACGCCCGTGTACCAGGCGATGGCCTCGTCGTAGTCGCGGACCACGAGGGCCAGGGCGGCGAGGTGCTGGGCCATGGGCCTACAGCCGCGCCTTTGCCGCCTCGACCACTGCGTCCACGGTGATGCCGAAGGATTTGTAGAGCTCGCCGAAGGGGGCGCTGGCGCCGAAGCCGGACATGCCGACGAAAGCGCCCTTCTCGCCGATGAAGCGCTCCCAGCCCTGCTTCACGGCCGCCTCGATGGCGATGCGCACGGGGGCATTGCCGATCACGCGCTGGCGGTAGGTCTCGCGCTGGGCTTCGAAGAGTTCGAAGCAGGGCACGGAGACGACGCGGGCGCCCACTCCCTCGGCCTCGAGCCGGTCGCGGGCCTCGAGCGCGATCGCCACCTCCGTGCCGCTGGCGAACAGGGTCACCTGGGCCCGGCCGGTCGTGGCCGGGCGCAGTTCGTAGGCGCCGCGGGACGAGAGGTTCTCCTCGGCCGGTTCGACACGCACGGCCGGGGTGTTCTGCCGTGACAGGGCCATGGCCGAGGGCGTGGTCCTGCTGGCCAGCGCGATCTTCCAGCACTCCATGGTCTCGACCGCGTCGGCGGGGCGAAACACGTTGAGGTTCGGGATGGCGCGCAGCGAGGCCAGGTGCTCGACGGGCTGGTGCGTGGGACCATCTTCGCCGAGGCCGATGGAATCATGGGTCAGGACGTGGATCACCCGGATGCCCATCAGGGCGGCGAGGCGGATCGACGGCCGCGAGTAGTCGGAGAACACGAGGAAGGTGCCGGCGTAGGGGATGACGCCGCCGTGCAGGGCCATGCCGTTCATCGCCGCAGCCATGCCGTGCTCGCGCACGCCCCAGTTCACGTAGCGACCGGCGTAGTCCGGCGCGTCGAGAATGGCCGTGCCCTTGACGAAGGTGTTGTTGGACCCCGTCAGGTCGGCCGAACCGCCGACCATTTCCGGGATCGATCCGAACAGGGCCTCCAGCGCCGAGCCGGACGAGACGCGGGTGGCGGCCGTGGGCTTCGACTCCGTCCGCGCGGCGATCTCGGCGTCAATGGCCTCGAAGGCGTCGGCCGGCAGGTCGCCCTTCATCGCCCGGGTGAATTCGGCGCCCTGGTCGGAGGCGGCGAGGCGCGCCTGCCAGGCCTTGCGCAGGCGGCCGCCGCGGCGCCCGGCCCGGCGCCAGGCGCTGGCGATGTCTTCGGGGATCTCGAACGGGGCGTGGGTCCAGCCCAGCTTCTCGCGGGTCGCGGCGATCTCGGCCGCGCCCAGCGCCGCGCCGTGGGTCTTGTGACTGCCCTCCATCGTCGCCGCGCCCTTGCCGATCCGGGTGCGGCAGGCGATCAGGGTCGGCCTGTCCTGGCGGGTCGCCCATCGCAGCGCGCGGCGGATCTGGCCATAGTCGTGGCCGTCGATGCGCTTCACCGCCCAGCCGGCAGCCTTGAAGCGGGCCAGTTGGTTCCCGGTCTCCGACAGGGCGACGGCCCCGTCGATGGTGATCTCGTTGTCGTCCCACAGCACGGTGAGGCGGTTCAGCTTCAGCCGGCCGGCGATGGAGATCGCCTCGTGGCTGATGCCCTCCATCAGGCAGCCGTCGCCGGCGATGACGTAGGTATGGTGGTCGACGAGGTCGTCGCCGAAGGCGTGGTTCATCATGCGCTCGCCGATGGCGAAGCCGACCGACATGGCGAGGCCTTGGCCGAGCGGGCCGGTGGTGGTCTCGATGCAGGCGGCGTAG
>DASPLM010000380.1:0-4451 GCA_035627575.1 Caulobacteraceae bacterium
GGAGGCCGGCGGAGACCTGGTGGGTTCCGAGATCGCCACGGACGACCTGACGGCCTCCATCGTCGACACCGAAGCGTCCATCCAGTCGAAGGAAGCGATGCGCGCGCGACTGCAGCGGATGCTGGCCAACCGCCCGGGCAAGCTCGAGGAGGCGCTGGAGGTGGAACGGGAGCTGGCCCGCGTCCAGCAGGAGATCGACGCCGCCCGTTCCGGGCTCGCGGTCATGCGGACACGGGTCGCGACCTCGAAGCTGGTGGTCGACTACGTCTCCACCGGGGTGCTGGCGCCCGACAGCGCCTGGCGTCCCGTGCAGTCGGCCGCCCATTCGTTCTTCGGGAACATGATGGGCGTGTTCGGCGGGCTGATCCTGGCGGCGAGCTTCGTCCTGCCCCTCGTGCTGGTGCTGGGGCCCGTCGCCTGGTTCGTGGCCAGCCGGCGCAAGGCGCGGCGGCCGATGGCCTCGACGGAAGCGTGATTGCAGCGTTCTCGGACGATTGTCATCCCGGACGGCGCGCAGCGCCGATCCGGGACCTCCGTCCGCGTGCGCACACCCTCGCGACCAAGCTCGCCGGAGCCAAGTCCTGCTTGAGATCCCGGATAGAGGCTTCGCCGCGTCCGGGATGACAAGGAGAGGCTTAGGCGGCGACAGTCGCCGTGGTCTGGCGGCGCACCAGGCGGCCGTACTCTTCCATCAGCGACAGCGACAGGTCCGCGGGCTTGAACCGGTACTCGCCGATCTCGCTGACGGGGGTCACCTCGGCGGCGGTGCCGGTCAGGAAGCACTCGCTGAAGCCCGACAGCTCCTCGGGCTTGATGTAGCGCACCCTCACCTCGATTCCCCGCGCCTCGGCGAGGGCGATGACCGTACGGCGGGTGATGCCGTCAAGGATGGCGTCCACGGGCGGGGTGTGGATCACGCCGTCCTGGATGAAGAACACGTTCGCGCCCGTCGCCTCGGCGACGTAGCCGCGCCAGTCCAGCATCATGGCGTCTGCGTAGCCCCGGCTCTCGGCGCCCATCTTGGACATGGTGCAGATCATGTAGAGGCCGGCGGCCTTCGAATTCGACGGCGCCGTCAGCGGGTCGGGGCGCCGCCACCTGGCCCACTCCAGGCGGATGCCCTTGGCCTTGGTCTCCGGGTCGAAGTAGCTCGGCCACTCCCAGGCTGCGATTGCCAGGTTGGTGCGGGTGTGGAAGGCCGAGACGCTGACCTGCTCGGGCCCGCGGAACGCGACAGGACGGACGTAGCAGTCGGACAGGCCCGCCTTGGCGCAGGTGTCCTTGCAGGCCTGATCGATCTCGGCCACGCTGAATGGAATCTTGAAGTCCAGCAGTTCGGCGGAGCGGTGCAGGCGTTCGGAGTGCTCGGTCAGCTTGAAGATCTCGCCGGCGTACATCCGTTCGCCTTCGAAGACCGACGTGCCGTAGTGGAGAGCGTGGGTCAAAACGTGCGTCTTGGCGTCACGCCAGGGCACGAAATCGCCGTTCATCCAGATCCAGCCGTCACGATCGTCGAAAGGAACGAAGGACATTGAACGATCTCTCCCAATTTTGGGCCGAGTTTAGACGATGCTGTCGCGACGACGTCAACCGCCGGACCGCCCAGGGGACGCAGGAATGGTAACGCCCGAGAATGGACAGCGGCATCTGCTGGTGGTCGACGACGACGACCGCATCCGCACCCTGCTGAAGGAATACCTGTCCCGCCACGGGTTCCGCGTCACCGGGGCAGCCCACGCCGGCGCGGCGCGGCGGCTGATGGACCTGCTCGACTTCGACATGCTGATCGTCGACGTGATGATGCCGGGGGAGGACGGCTTCGCCTTCACCCGCTGGGTCCGCAAGCAGGGCGCGACGCCCGTGCTGATCCTCACCGCCCGCGGCATGCCGGATGATCGCATCGAGGGGCTGAGCATCGGCGCCGACGACTACCTCGCCAAGCCGTTCGAGCCGCAGGAGCTGCTGCTGCGTGTGGAAGCTGTCCTGCGCCGGGCAGGGCCCAAGCCCAGCGGCCCGCGCAAGATCGCGCTCGGCGCCTTCGAGTTCGACCTGGACCGGGCCGAACTCAGCAGGGACGGATCGCCGGTGCGCCTGACCGAGGCCGAGGCCCAGCTGCTGAAGATGCTGGCCCAGAACGCCCATGCCGCCGTCGACCGCATGGACCTGGCCCGGGACAGCGCCGACGGCGCCGGGCGGGCAGTCGATGTTCAGGTCACCCGCCTGAGGCGCAAGATCGAGACGGATCCGCGCAATCCGCGCTACCTGCAGACGGTGCGCGGGCGCGGCTACATGCTCGCGCCCGACTGACGTGAAAGCGACGACGTGAAGGTGATCCCGCCCCGCCTGTGGCCGCGCTTCCTGAGACGTCGGCTGCCGACCTCGCTTTGGGGGCGGGCCCTGCTGATCATCGTCCTGCCCATCGCCCTGATGCAGGTGGCGGTGACCTACGTCTTCTTCGACGCCCACTGGCAGACCGTGACCGCGCGCCTGTCCGAGGGACTGGCCGGGGACATCGCCTGGGCCGTAGACAGCTATCGGCAGGATCCGCGGCCGGAAAACCTGCAGCGCATCGCCGAGCAGGCCGAGAAGTCGATGCAGCTGTCGATCGTGCTGCAGCCGGGCCGGCGCCTTCCCACCAGCAACCGCCCGACCCTGTTCGGCGCCGTCGACCGCACCCTCCGCCAGGCCCTCGACAGCCGGCTGGACGCGCCCTTCTGGTTCGACACCACCCGCTATCCTGCCTACGTCGATATCCGCGTGCAGGCGCCAGGCGGCGTGCTGCGCATCATCGCGCCGCGGGACCGGGCCGTGGCGACCCAGGCCCATATCTTCGTGCTGTGGCTGTTCGGGGCGACCGTACTGCTGACGGCCGTCGCCGTGCTGTTCATCCGCAACCAGGTCCGGGCCATCGAGCGGCTGGCGACGGCGGCCGACGCCTTCGGGCGCGGCGTCGAGATGGAGGACTTCAAGCCCCACGGCGCCAAGGAGGTCCGCCAGGCCGCCCACGCCTTCATGGACATGCGCGAGCGCATCCGCCGCTACGTCGACCAGCGCACCACCATGCTGGCCTCGGTCAGCCACGACCTGCGCACTCCGCTGACCCGCCTGAAGCTTGAGCTGGCGCTGGCCGACCCCTCCGCCCGCGTCGAAGCCATGAAGAAGGACCTGGGCGAGATGGAGCACATGATCGACGAATACCTCGCCTTCGCCCGCGGGCAGGTGGGCGAGACGCTGGAGACGATCCGAGTCGCCGGGTTGCTGGACGAGGTCGCCGCCGACGCGCGCCGCGCCGGCGCGGAGGTCGAGGTCCAGGCAGACAGGGACCTCGAGGCCCGCATCCGTCCGGGATCGGTCAAGCGGGCCGTCTCCAACCTGGCCCTGAACGCCGCCTTCCATGGCGACCGGATCGAAATCGGCGCGCGCGCCCTGCCCTCCGGCGGCCTTGAGATCACCGTCGACGACGACGGCCCCGGCATTCCGCAGGACAAGTGGGAAGAGGCCTTCAAGCCGTTCTCGCGCCTGGACGAGGCGCGGAACCAGAACCTGAAGGGGGTGGGCCTCGGTCTCGCCATCGCCCGTGACGCCGCGCGCGGGCACGGCGGCGACGTGACGCTCGAGCGCAGCCCGTTGGGCGGCCTTCGCGCCGTGGTCCGCCTGCCGGCCTGAAGGGCCTTTCAGCTGCGGTTCAGCTTCCCCATCTGATCCTTCGGCTCTTCCCGCGAAGGACAAGAACAATGAAACGCACCGCCCTCTATCTCTCGCTCCTGCTCGCCGCCGGATCGGCCGCCGCCCAGCCGGCCGGGGTCGCCGACGTGCGCGTCACCATCGGTCCCGAACTTCAGGAAAAGGCCAAGGACTACGGCGAACGCGACCTCCAGCGCCTGGCCGCCGATCTCGAGGCCGATGTCGAGAAGGCGCTGGTTGCCCGGGGACGCCTGGGTGGAGGCGCCCGCCTCGACCTGGTGTTGACCGATGCGCGGCCGTCCCGCCCCACCTTCGAACAGATGGCGCAACGCCCCGGCCTGGACATGCGCAGCGTCTCCAACGGCGGCGCGACCATCGAGGGCGAGGAGATCGGCCCCGACGGCCAGCGCCGGCCGGTCAGCTTCTCCTGGTACGAGTCCGACATCCGCTGGGCCGGCGCCAAGTCGGTATGGACGGACGCCGAGCACGCCTTCGGCCGCTTCGCGCGGCAGTACGCCGAAGGGAAGCGCTAGCCCGCCAAATCCCTGGCGCGACGCACGGCCGCCCCCACCGCGTCGCGCATCAGGCTCTTGAGACCAGGGTCGCCGTCCAGCACCGCCAGCGCCGCGCGCGTGGTGCCGCCGGGCGAGGCGACCTGGCCGATCAGGTCCTCGGCGGGCTGGCCCGAGGCCAGCATGAACTCCGCCGCGCTGGCGGCGGTGGCGCGGGCGAGCAGTGCGGCCGTCTGCAGCGGGAGGCCTGCGGCC
>DASPLM010000381.1:0-2550 GCA_035627575.1 Caulobacteraceae bacterium
GTGCGCGGCGGCGGGGGCGGGCGTCGGTCCAGCGACCATCCCGGCTCGTTGGCGCCGTAGCCGCCCGTGGGGACGGGCTCGAAGCGGTAGAGCGGGCGACCCCGGCGATCGTTGAACAGGATTGCACCCGTGGCCGGATCCACGCCCCACGCCATGACGTCCTCGACGTCGAAGTCGCGGTAGCAGCTGAAGGGGATATGCAGGATCGCGCCGCCGTCCGTCGGATCGGCGTTCAGGGTGAGTTGGCAGACCTCGGGCGCCTCGGTCATCCGCGAGAGCGTCCACTGGCCCGCGAGGGCCTCGGCGGTCGGCGCCTCGGCCGCCCCCGTCGCCGTAGCCGCCGTCAGGAGCACCGCCACCGCCGCCGCCTTCATCCCGCGCTCCGCCTGTTCATCGCGACCGCACCCTAACGTGCTTTCAGGCAATGTGGAGGCGATCACGGCTCGCCGCGGATCGCGCAAAAGAAAACGCCCGGCGTTTCCGCCGGGCGCCTGTCTCGGTTCTTGGTCGGCTGAAGACGGATCAGGCCGCCTTGGTCAGCGACTTGGTCAGGATCGCGACGGCGGCCTCGCGGTCGATGCGCTCGATTGCGGCGACCTCCCGGGCCATGCGGTCCAGGGCCGACTCGTACAGCTGCCGCTCCGAGTAGGACTGTTCCGGCTGGTTCTCCGCCCGGTGCAGGTCGCGCACCACCTCGGCGATCGAGATCAGGTCGCCGGAATTGATCTTGGCTTCGTACTCCTGGGCGCGGCGCGACCACATGGTGCGCTTCACGCGGGCGCGGCCCTTCAGGGTGGTCAGCGCCTTGGACACGACATCGCCGGCGGCGAGCGGACGCAGGCCCGCGGTCTTCGCCTTCTTGGTCGGAACGCGCAGGGTCATCTTCTCGTGGTCGAAGGTGACCACGTAGACTTCGAGCGACATGCCCGCGACTTCCTGCGTCTCGACGCCCGCGACGTGGCCAACGCCATGCGCGGGGTAGACGACGTGATCGCCGACCTTGAACTCCAGACCGCTCTTGTTCGTCATGCTCGTTCCAGTCCTCTGGCCTTCGGAACGCTCAGGGCCTCGGCGCCGCTGGTCGCGACACCCGGCGCCGCGAACGCCCCTTCCGGGACAACCGCGTCAGCGCCGATCTCGATTAGGAGACGATTACCTGACCTCACCGAAGCCCGCCTTCAGGCGGTTTTTTAGTGAACACGGGCGGCGCACGAGATTTCGCGGGCCGCCCGACTGAATGTGATCAACATATCACAAAATGACAGAATTTCAAAGCGCCGCGCGCGCCGGTCGCGACGCCCCGAACCGAAGCGATACCTGAACATCAAACGGTGGCGATTCCGGGGCCGGCCGCGGTTCCTCGGCCGCCGACCGTGTACGGCGGCGGACCCCCGGCCGCCTCTCGGCGCCTCAGTCGCCGGAGCCCGGCTTCTCGCTGAAATACTTCTCGTACTTGCCCGTTTCGCGCTCGTACTGCTCGGCGTCGGCCGGGGCGTCCTTCTTGTGGGTGATGTTCGGCCACACCCGCGACCAGGTGGCGTTGACGTTGAGCCACTTGCCGTCCGGCTCGTCCTCGGTGTCCGGCTTGATCGCGTCGACGGGGCACTCCGGCTCGCAGACGCCGCAGTCGATGCACTCGTCCGGATTGATGACGAGGAAGTTCTCGCCTTCGTAGAAGCAGTCGACGGGACAGACTTCGACGCAGTCCGTGAACTTACATTTCACGCAGGCGTCGGTGACGATGTAGGTCATCGATGGCTCGAACGCGCGGGGAGGCCGCTGGGGACGAGCGGGCCCTTGCCCGTTCGCGGCGCGAAATGGGGCCCGGCGCCCCGCTTTGTCAACCGGTTGCGGCGCTGCGCCTCAGCTTGCGGACGCGGGCGCATCTTCGGTCCGGTAGAGCGTCCGCGCCTCCGCAGCGGGACCGCGCCGTTCGCCGCATCCCTCGATCACGAGGTCGAACACCCGCCCCCCGAGGGCGAACACCAGCCGGTCGCCCGGCCGCACCGTCCGCGACGGCTTGTCCAGCCGCACTTCGGGCTGGCCCGGCCGCACCAGCCGCGGCAGGCCCTTCTCGACGAAGCCCGCTGACAGGGCGCGGGTCTTGAAGAAGCGGGCGCGCCACAGCCACACGTCGATGCGGCAGCTCTCCTCGCTCATGAGGGCGCCCCGGCCGCCGCGCGCGGCTTGCGGCGCGGCCGGCGACGGCGGCGTTGCTCTGCCGGCGCAGGCGGGGCGTTCAGCGCGGCCAGGGCGGCGAACGGAGAGTGCCTGGGCGGCTTGGCCTGCCCGGCTGGACGGGCTGGCCTGGTTGCCTTCCAGCGCCCTTCAGCCTCGCCCTTGCCGCGCACATAGCCCAGCGCCTTCAGGATCGCCGCCGCCTCGTCGGCGCTCCAGCCCAGAGACTCCCGCGCCTGGTCGGACAGGAGGCCGCTCCCGTCCGGTCGCCGGGAGACGCGAAGCAGTTCGTCCAGCCGCTCCAGCGCATCGACGGGCACGCCGAGGCGTCCGCAGGCGCGCAGCCCTCGGGCCGCGAGGGCGCGCCCAGAG
>DASPLM010000382.1:0-4189 GCA_035627575.1 Caulobacteraceae bacterium
GAGTCGGTGATCGACCAGTTCGCCGACACCTACCTGCGCGGCCAGACGCCGGTGCCGTGCATCCGCTGCAACCAGACCGTCAAGTTCCGCGACCTGCTGCAGACCGCGCGCGACCTGGGCGCCGAGGCGCTGGCGACGGGCCACTACGTCAAGCGGGCGATGGGGCCGAACGGTCCGGAACTGCGCCGGGCCTTCGATCCCGCGCGCGACCAGAGCTACTTCCTGTTCGCCACCACGCCCGAGCAGCTGGACTACCTGCGCTTCCCCATCGCGGACCTGCCCAAGCCGCAGGTGCGCGGCGTGGCGGCCGAGCTCGGCCTGCGCATCGCCGCCAAGCCGGACAGCCAGGACATCTGCTTCGTGCCTGACGGCGACTACGTCACCCTGATCGACAAGCTGCGCCCGCAGGGCCGGGCGCCGGGCCAGATCGTGCACATGGACGGCCGGGTGCTGGGCGAGCACAAGGGCGTCACGGGCTACACCGTGGGCCAGCGCCGGGGGCTGAACGTCGCGGTGGGCGAGCCCCTGTTCGTGGTGCGGCTGGACCCCGACGCCCGCCAAGTGGTGGTCGGACCCCGCGAGGCGCTGCTGACCGCCTCCCTGACGCTGGACGAGGTGAACTGGCTGGGCGACCAGCCGACCCTGGCGGACGCGGCGGCCGAGGGCCTGCGCGTGCGCGTCCGCGTGCGCTCGACCCGCCCGCCCAGCATGGGCTCGCTGGCGCTGGTGGACGGCCAGCCCGTCGTGCGCTTCGACGAGGGCGAGGAGGGCGTCTCGCCCGGCCAGGCCTGCGTCCTCTACGACGCCGAGACAGCCGACCGCGTGCTGGGCGGCGGTTTCATCAAGGAAACCCGGGCGCTGGTGGAGTAGCAGGAGCAGGGGAGCCAATACGGCCAAGCTGCGTTAACCTCCGTGACAGGAGGCCCCGCATGACCCTCACCGCCCGTTCCGCCGTGTCCACGGCCGCCGTCGCCGCCCTGCTGGGACTGGCCGCCTGCGAGAACCCCACCGCCACGCCTGCGGCGAAGAAGACGTCCGAAGGCCAGCCCCAGGACATCGCCTACGCCTGCGCCGGCGGCGAGACCCTGACGGCCCGCTACACCGACGCGCGCACGGTGATCGTCACCTTCCGCGGCGAGAGCTTCACCCTGACCCTGGCAGACTCCGCCAGCGGCTCGCGCTTCACCGGCGGCGGCCGCGAGTGGTGGATCAAGGCCTTCCCGGACCGGGAGGAGGGGACGCTGAGCCCCCTGACCGCCACCGCCGCGGCGGGCGGCCCGCCCATCACCACCTGCAGCCGCAAGCATCCCCAGAGCGGCGCGACACCGGTCCAGCCGCCGGCGACGACACCGCCCGCCGCGACCGATCCGAGCCAGGCCGCGCCGGGCGCCGCGCCGACGACGCCGGGCAGCGAGCTTCCGGGCGCCGTCGCCGTCACGCCGGCCCGGGCCGCGCCCTGCCGCTCGGGCGACCTCGTGCTGCGCCGCATCAGCGAGGAGGCCGGCGCCGGCCAGCGCCAGGTCAGCTACGCCTTCGTCAACCAGGCCCAGGGCGCCTGCAGCCTGAAGGGCTTCCCCACGCTCCAGTGGCTGGACGCGGACGGCAAGCCGCTGTCGACGGTGAAGGTGATCCAGTCCGAGGGCGCCATGTTCGACACCTCCGGCCCGCCCGCGGAAGTCACCCTGGCCGGCGGCGGCCGCGCCGTGTTCCACATCGCCTTCACCGGCATTCAGCAGGGATCCAGGGCCTGCCCCGCCTCGGCCAAGCTCCACGCCACCCCGCCCGGCAACAGCCAGATCCTCGAGATCGACGACAAGGTGCAGCCGTGCACGGGGCAGATCCGCGTCGGCCCGGTGCGGGCGGATGCGGGGGACCGGGTGTAGGGGATTCTCCTCCCCTGTTCGCCGCAGCGAACGGGGGAGGTGGCCGCGAAGCGGACGGAGGGGGCGTCGGGACGGAGCGCGGCCTGGCCTCGCGCCCCCTCCACCACTCTCCGCTACGCTACGAGCGGTCCCCCTCCTCCGTTGCTCCGCAACAGGGGAGGAGAGAGATCAGAACACCGACAGCGGCCCGCGCCTGGGCCGGTCGCCGGCCCAGGTCTGGTCGCTGGGGGTGAAGCCCATGCCCGTGAGCGCGGCGCGGTGCTCGGCGGGCGGGACCTTCAGAAGGGCGAAGGAGGCCTTGTTCAGGGCGCCCAGCGGCGAGTCCGCGTCCATGCGCCCCAGCCACGCGACCAGCTTCGGCCACCGGTCGCGGTCGGGCTTGAAGCCGGCCACGCGGGCGTTGAAGAAGAAGGCGGCCACGGCGATGTCCGCCACCGACAGGTCGCCGAACAGGAAGCCCTTTTCGGGCGTCTGCGCTTCCAGATAGGCGCAGACGTCGGGCGCGTCGGTCTCCAGCGCCCTGGCGACAACGGCCTCGTCGGTCTCGCGGCCCAGCACGAACGGCCCGACCACGCGCTGGAAGAACAGCTTCCACAGGAAGACGTCGGCGAGCCGCGTGTCGGCGTATTCCTCCAGCCAGCGCGCCTTCGCCCGGTCGGCGATATCGACCGGGAACGCGGACGGGGAGGGATAGCGGTCCTCCAGGTACTGCAGGATGACGCTGGAGTCCGACAGGGTGACCTGGTCGTCGATCCACACGGGGATGCGCCGCAGCGGGCTGATCTCGCTGAAGGCGTCCGAACCCATGAAGCCGACGATGGGGTCCAGCCGGTAGCCGACCCCCTTCAGGGCGGCGACGGCCATGACCTTGCGCACGAAGGGCGAGGCGGGACTGCCGACGAGGGTGGCGGTGGGCGAGGGGCTCAAGCCGCCTCGTCCCTGGCCAGGATCTCGCCCACCGACTTGCCGGGGCCGGCGATCAGTTCGATGTCGCGGCGCTCGACCTTCTCGCCGCAGCAGTTGCAGGCGAGGCCCGGGTCCAGCGGCTGGCCGCAGCCCTTGTGGACGATGACCACGCCGGCGTCGTCCTTGCCGTACATGTACTTCGAGCCCCAGCCGTGCAGGGTCAGCAGCACGGCGTAGAGGTCCTTGCCCTTGGGCGTCAGCACGTACTCGTGGCGCAGGGGGCGCTCGGAATAGACCTGGGGCTGCAGGATGCCGTGGGCCACCAGGGTCTTCAGGCGCGCGGCCAGGACGTTGCGGGCGACGCCCAGCCGCTCCTGCCATTGCTCGAAGCGGCGGACGCCAGAAAAGGCGTCGCGGATCACCAGCAGCGTCCACGGGTCGCCGATCACTTCGAGCGCGGCGGCGATGGAGCAGCTCTGGCGGCTATAGTCGGCTGTGCGTCCCATGGGCGAAAGGTGACCTTGCGTCAGCAGTTTGGCAAGTGCGTTGCTTTTCCGCACGTAATGATTAAGTAGTCAATTGCAACGGAGCCGATGGAAGGTCGCATGCTCGACACCGTGGACACCTCCGAAACCCTCGGCGCCCTGGACGAGGCGCTGGCCTTCGCGCCCGGACCCGACGGGGCCGTCTCCCTGACCACGCCCCTGTCCCTCTCCAACGGCGTGCTGCGTCGCGAGCCGCACAAGGGCGGACCCTTTGGCGGCTACATGCTGTCCGCCGCCGTGCGCGCCGCGCGCGCGCAGCTGGGCGCGACCGCGCCGCTGCGCACCGTCACCGCCCAGTTCCTGGCCGCAGCCCGTTTCGAGCCGGTGGAGTTCCGCGCCGAGACCCTGCGCGGCGGCCGCTCGACCCTCTATGCCGGCGTGCGCGCCGAGCAGGCGGGCAAGCCCATCCTGGCGGCTCTGGCGACCTTCGGCGCCGACGGCGCCGGTCCCGCCCACCGGCCGCTGGCCATCACCCCGGCCGCGCCGCTGGACGCGATCGCGTCCAGCGAACTGGACGCGCCGTTCCGGCCCTGGTTCACCCGCTGGGTCGAGTACCGCCTGGCCATGGAGCCCCGCTTCGGCGCCCAGGACGAGGCGGTGGTGAAGGTCTGGATGCGGCTCAAGGACGGCAAGCCGCTGGACGACGTCCGGCTGTGCTTCCTGATGGACGCCATCTGGCCGAACTTCTTCATGGTCGTGGACGTCCAGGCCATGACCGCGACCGCCGACATGCGGGTGGATCTGTTCGACCCGCTGACGCCCGACGTCTCCCCCGACGGCTGGGCCTATTTCGAGTTCCGCACCGGCGACGCCTCGTCGGGCTGGGCGGTGGAGGACGGGGTGGCGATCGCTCCG
>DASPLM010000383.1:0-2049 GCA_035627575.1 Caulobacteraceae bacterium
CATGCGCGCCGATCCGGCGCACCGCGCCACGCCCATCCTGGTGCTGACCACCGAGAGCGACGCCGAGAAGAAGCAGCGGGCCCGCGACGCTGGCGCCACCGGCTGGATCGTCAAACCCTTCAACCCCGAGAAGCTGATCGACGCCGTGCGTCGCGTGGCCGCCTGAGTTCCGGAGACACGGCCATGGACCCGATGGAAGCCATCAAGGCGACGTTCTTCCAGGAATGCGAGGAACTGCTCGCCGACCTGGAGGCCGGCCTGCTGGCGCTGTCCAACGGCGAGGGCGACGGCGAGACCATCAACGCCGTTTTCCGCGCTGTCCACTCGGTCAAGGGCGGGGCCGGAGCATTCGGGCTCGAGGACTTGGTCAAGTTTGCCCACGTCTTCGAAACCCTGCTGGACGAACTGCGCGCCGAACGCATCGCCTGCGGCGAGGCGGTGATCCACACCCTGTTGCGGGCCTCCGATGTCCTGGCCGATCACGTGCAGGCGGCCAAGGGTGTCGCGCCGCGGGTCGATGACGCCCGCTCGGCCGGCCTGGTGGCCGAACTGGAAACCTGGATCCACGGCGAGGCCGCGCCTGTGCCCGTCGCTGCGGAGCCGGAACCGATCGCCGACGAGTTCGGCTTTACGCCGATCGCCTTCGACTTCGGCGCGCCCGCCGAGGAAGTCGTCGCCGCCGACGGCTGGCGCGTGACGTTCCGGCCGCACGGCCGCATGTACGCCAACGCCAACGAAGCCGGCCTGCTGCTGCGCGAGCTCGCCCGCCTCGGCCCGACGACGGTTAGCCTCGACGAGGCCGGCGTTCCCGCGCTCGCCGACCTGGCGCCCGAGGAGGGCTGCATCGCCTGGACCGTCCGCCTGGACGGCGGCGTCTCGGAAGACGCCATCCGCGACGTGTTCGACTTCGTTGACGGTGACTGTGACGTCGAGATCGCGCGGGAAGCTTCGGAAGCGCCCGCCGCCGACGACACGACGCTCCCCCCGCCCGCCGACCTCGACATCGCCGCCCTGCTGGCGGCTGCGACGGCCGCCGTGGACGCCACGCCCGCGCCCGAGTCGGCCCCTGTCTCCCCCTCGCCGGAGCCTGCGGCCGAAGTGGCCGCGGCGGCCCCGTTCCCGTCGGTCCCCGCCGCTGCGCCGGCCGCCGCCGCGCCGGCCGCGGCTCCCGCCGCGGTCGCCGGCGCGGCGCCCCAGGCGACCATCCGCGTCGACCTCGAGCGTGTCGACCGGCTGATCAACGTCGTCGGCGAACTGGTCATCCAGCAGGCCATGCTGAGTCAGCGCGTCACCGAGAGCGGCCTGGCCCGTTCGTCCGGCATCGCCGTCGGCCTCGAGGACCTCGAACTCCTGACGCGCGAGATCCAGGACAGCGTCATGGCCATTCGCGCCCAGCCGGTGAAGTCCGTCTTCCAGCGTATGCCGCGCCTCGTCCGCGAGGTCGCCGACATGACCGGAAAGCGGGTGCGCCTGGTCACCGAGGGCGAGAACACCGAAGTCGACAAGACGGTCATCGAGCGCCTCAGCGACCCGATCACCCACATGCTCCGCAATGCCATCGACCACGGCCTGGAGTCGCCGGAAGAGCGCATCGCCGCCGGCAAGCCGGCCGAGGGCGTCGTTCGCCTGGCCGCGCTGCACCGCTCGGGCCGGATCGTCATCGAGGTCGGCGACGACGGCAAGGGCATCAATCGCGAGCGGGTCCGCCAGATTGCGGTGAACAAGGGCCTGATCGAGTCCGACGCCGTGCTGAGCGACGACGAGGTGGACAACCTCATCTTCCTGCCCGGCTTCTCGACCGCCGAGGTGATCTCGAACGTGTCCGGCCGCGGCGTCGGCATGGACGTGGTCAAGCGCTCCATCCAGGCGCTGGGCGGCCGCATCTCCATCGTGTCGCGTCCCGGGCACGGCTCGACCTTCACCATGAGCCTGCCGCTGACTCTGGCGGTGCTGGACGGCATGGTCGTTGGCGCCGCCGGACAGACCCTGGTGGCGCCTCTGAGCAGCATCGTCGAAAGCCTGACGCCCCGCGCCCAGGACGTGCACTAC
>DASPLM010000384.1:0-5871 GCA_035627575.1 Caulobacteraceae bacterium
TAGGTGCCGCTCCAGCGGCCCGACCGCCTGTTCGATGGCGGCAGCCAGCGCTTCGCCCGGCGCCGTCGTCTCGGCCCGCGCCGCGACCGCCCGGTTGAAGCCGTTCGCCGCCGCGGCCATGGCGTCCAGCAGGCCGTGCACGGCGTCATGGTCGCGGTTGAGCAGCTCGATGCCCGGCGCAATGCGCGGCTCCTGCCGGATGAAGGCGGGGAAGTACAGGCGGCTCTCCCGTTGATGGTGGCCGTCCAGGTTCTGCAGGAACTGCTGCAGCCGCGGCATGATCTCGGCCTGGAAGCGGACGGACTCGCCGATCCGCCCCTCGCGCCAGTCGGTCGAGAGGGCCGCGAGGTCGCCGAGCATCCCACGGAACCAGCCGTGTATCTCCAGCCAGTGGGCCCCCATGGCATGGATACGCCCGACCTCCGTCCATTGGGCTCGGGGGAGTCCCTGTTCCAGCCAGCTGAACTCGACCGGCAGGCAGGTGCGGCTGAAGAGGTCGTGGTCGGGCTCGGCGGCGGGTGCGGTCATGGATCCCATCTAGGGCGTCGGCGCGCTCCGGAGAAGCGCGGGGTCCGCGGTTCAGGCCACGACGATGCGCGGCGGCCCGTCCATGAACCGGCCGACAATGCGCGTCGCGCCGAAGCCCATGGCGGCGGCCCTCATCAGCACGGCTGCCGCCCGTTCCGGCGCCACGGCGACCAGCAGCCCGCCCGAAGTCTGCGGATCGGTGAGCAAGTCGCGGCGCCAGTCCTCCAGGTCCTCGGCCTCGACGGCCTCGCCGTAACTCGCCCAGTTGCGGCCCGAGGCGCCGGTCCGCACGCCCGCCTGCAGCAGGGCCTCCACGCCCGGCAGCACGGCCGGCGCGCCGGCGTCGATCTGCAACGTGAGACCCGCGCCCCGCGCCATCTCCAGCCCGTGGCCCAGCAGGCCGAAGCCGGTCACGTCCGTCACGGCGCTGGCTCCCAGATCGTGCAGTTCGGCCCCCAGCACGTTGAGCTGCGTGGTCGAGGCGATCAGGGCGGCGTAGCCGGCGGCCTCGAGCCGCTCCTGCTTGAAGGCCGCGCTCAGCACGCCCACGCCCAGCGCCTTCGTCAGGATCAGCACGTCGCCGGCCCGCGCGCCGCGGTTGGTCAGCAGGCGGTCGGGATGAACCAGCCCCAGCGCCGCCAGGCCGTAGATCGGTTCGGCGCTGTCGATGGAGTGCCCGCCGGCGACCGGCACGCCGGCGGCCGCGCAAACCCCCGCCCCTCCGGCCAGGACGGCCTGGATCGTCTCCACCGACATCCTGCCCACCGGCATGCCGACGATGGCCAGAGCCAGGATCGGGGTCGCCCCCATCGCGTAGACATCCGACAAGGCGTTGGTCGCGGCGATGCGGCCGAAGTCCGCCGGGTCGTCCACGACCGGCATGAAGAAGTCCGTGGTCGCCACCAGGGCCTGCGTCTCGTTCAGCCGCCAGACCGCCGCGTCGTCGGAGGTCTCCGTCCCCACCAGAAGGTCCGGGAAGGCGGCGGCCGCCGGCATGGTCGCCAGGATGTCCTTCAGCACGCCGGGCGACAGCTTGCAGCCGCACCCGCCGCCGTGGGCGAGGGATGTCAGGCGGAAGGGGGCGGAGGGCGTGTCGATCATGAAGCGGTGTCTAGCGCATTTCTCCGTCTGGCCGGAGAGCGCTGTAGCGCCACGACCTCGTCCTTCGACAGGCTCAGGATGAGGTCGAATGAAATGTCAGTAGAAGTCCTCATTCTGGGCTTGTCGAAGGACGAGGACTTCGGCTCTGCGCCAAGGCGGATTTGCGCCAAGCGTCCCCTGCCCTACAACCGCGGCCATGGCGACGAGCCCCGACACCCCCGGCATCCGCGTGGTCAGCGCGATGGACGAAGCGGCGCTCGGCCGCTTCGACGCCATCATCGACGTGCGCAGCCCCGCCGAATTCGCCGAGGACCACATCCCGGGCGCCGAAAACCTGCCGGTGCTCTCGAACGAGGAGCGGGCGGAGGTGGGCGCGATCTATGTGCAGCAGTCGCGATTCCTCGCCCGCCGGGTCGGGGCGGCGCTGGTGGCGCGGAACATCGCAGGCCACCTGCAGGGCGCGCTGGCTGACCGACCCGGTGACTTCCGGCCCCTCGTCTACTGCTGGCGCGGCGGCCAGCGGTCCCATGCCATGGCCACGGTCCTGTCGCAGGTGGGCTGGCGCACGTCGCTGGTCGAGGGCGGCTACCGCACCTGGCGCCGGCATGTCACCGCCCGCCTCTATGACAGCCCCGAGGCGCTGGACCTCGTGCTTGTGGCCGGCGACACCGGCACGGCCAAGACCGAGATCCTCCACCGCGTAGCGGCGCTCGGCGTGCAGGCGCTGGACCTGGAGGGCCTCGCCGGCCACCGCGGCTCCCTGTTCGGAGGCCTCGGCGCCCAGCCCAGCCAGAAGATGTTCGAGAGCCGCCTGCTGGGGGCGCTCACCGCGCTCGATCCCGCCCGCCCGGTGCTGGTGGAGGCGGAGTCCAGCAAGATCGGCGACCGCATGGTCCCGCCCCTGCTCTGGCGCGCGATGCAGACGGCGCCCCGTGTCGAACTGCGCGCCCCCCTGGCCGAACGCGCCCGCTACCTCGTCGCCGCCTATGGAGACATCGTCCGGAACCGCCCCGCCCTCGAAGCCGCCTTCGCCCGCCTGCCGCTCTATCCGGGCAGAAAGCGTCTCGCCGACTGGCGCGACCTGGCCGACGCCGGGCGCTTCGAGGACCTGGCGGCGGACCTGATGGAGCACCACTACGACCCGGCCTACGCCCGCAGCGCGCGCAAGGACGAGCGCCGCCTGCTCGGGGTGGTGGAGATGGCCACACTGGACGAGTCCGGCCAGGCCAGGGCCGCCGAGGCGGTCGCCGAACTCATGCGCCGGTCCTGAATGGCTGCGTCACGCTACAGGGTGGTGGAGATCGTCGTTCCACCAGGGCCGGTCCGCTCGACGGCGATCTCGCCGCCGTGGGCGAGCACCACCTGGCGAGCCAGGCTCAGCCCCACACCCGTCCCGTGCGGCTTGGTGGTGAAGAACGGCCGGAAGATCGCCGACGGGTCGGCCAGGTTCACCCCCGCGCCATTGTCCTCGATGACGAGCACGACGCCCCCCAGGCGGGTCCGCTCGGCGCGGAGACCGACGCGCGGGGCGGCGCCGGCCTCGATCGCGGCCTCGGCGGCGTTGGCCAGGACATTCAGGAGGGCCTGGGCCATCAGATCCCGGTCCAGCGAGGCGGCGACGTCCGGGGCCGGCTCGCTGACCAGACGGACGCCGGCGGGACCCCAACGGCTCTCGAACAGCAGCCCGACCTCGGCCAGCAGGGCCGGCAGGCTCACCTCGGCGAACCGCGGCGGCGGCAGCCGGGCCAGTTCGCGATAGGCGTCGATGAAGCGCAGCAGCCCTTCCGACCGCCGGGCGACGCTGCGGGTCGCCTCGCGCGCCTGCACCAGTGACGCCTCAGTGACGGCGTCCGTCTCCAGCAGATCGACGGCGGTCTGGGCCAGCGAGGTCACCGGCGTCAGCGAGTTCATGATCTCGTGGGACAGCACCTGGATCAGCTCGCGCAGGGCCGTGGCCTCCGCGGCCTGGATCTCCGACTGGATGTCCACCAGGGCCACGATCCGGGACGACCGCTCGTCGCTGACCAGTTCGGCAGTGGTCAGGGCATAGGCTCTGGGCGATCCCGCAAGCTCGAGCGAGAGCGTCTGGCGAACGCCCGGCGAGGCATGGCGGACCGCCTCCAGCAGGGCTGCGGGCGCATCGACCACGACCGCGTCGGTCGAGAAGAAGCGCCGCGCCGACAGGTTCAGGGCCGACAGCGTCCCGTCGGCGTTGAGCGCCAGCAGCGGCACCGGCGCATGGTCGAGGAAGGCGCCGAGCGTCCGCGCTTCGCGCTCCCGCGCCAGCAGGGCCGTGACCCAGCGGTCGTCGCCCGCCCCGTCCAGCCGACTCGCGCGGTGGAGCCGCAGCAGCATCCGCGTCCCGGCCCATCCGGCGGCGATGCAGCAGATGGTCATGCTGGCCCAGTAGCCGGCCTGGAACGCCGCCCAGCCGCCCACCCCCGCCAGGAAGATGACGACGAGCGCCCCGGCGGCGGAGATGACGGACCTAAAGGCCATGCTTTTCCATCCGCCGGTACAGGGCCGCGCGGGTCAGGCCCAGATCCTTGGCTGCGTGGCTCACGTTGTAATGGTGCTTCTGCAGGGCCTGTTCGATCAGGGCCCGCTCCGTCCGAGCCAGGTTCAGTTCGCCGGTGGCCAGGAGGGGCGACGCGGGCGGTCTCGCCTGGCCTGCCGCCGGCGCTCCGCGCAGCGGGAAGTCCCGCAGCTCGTAGACAGGGCCTTCGCTGAGGATGACCGCCCGCTCCATGGCGTGCTGCAGGGCGCGCACATTGCCGGGCCACCCGTCCGCCTTCAGGGCCGCCTCGGCCTGGGGCGACAGCGGCTTGTCGGCGCGGCCGTAGCGCCGGGCGTAGGCCTTCAGGTAGAGCCGCGCGATCTCGAGGATGTCGTCGCCCCGGTCGCGCAGCGGCGGCGTCAGGATCTCGACGGTGTTCAGCCGGTACAGCAGGTCGGCGCGGAAGGTCTCGCCGCCGTACAGCTGTTCCCGCGGCATGTTCGTCGCGGCGACGATCCGTACGTCGATAGGGACGGTGCGGTCGCTGCCCAGCGGCGTGACCTGCCGCCGTTCCAGCACGGCAAGCAGCTTGACCTGAAGCGACAACGGCAGGTTGCCGATCTCATCGAGGAACAGGGTGCCGCCCTGGGCCGAGACGAAGCGGCCCAGCCGGTCGGCCTTCGCCTCGAACATGCCCTGCCGGTGCCCGAACAGTTCGGCCTCGAACAGCGCCTCGGGAATGGCGCCGAGGTCCACGGGCACGAAGGGACCGCCGGCCCGGGCGGACGCCTGGTGGATGGCGCGGGCCACCAGTTCCTTGCCCGTGCCGTTCTCCCCCAGGATCAGGACGTTCGCCTCGGTGGGCGCCGCGCGGGCGATGATCGACTTCAGCCGCTTCATCGGCGGCGAGCTGCCGACGATGGCGCGCTCTCCGCCGCCCGACTGACGGATGAGGACGGTGTTCTCGGCCTTCAGCGCCGCGGCCTGGCGGCGGCTTCGGCGCAGTTCGATCGCGGTCCGCACGGTCGCAACCAGCCGCTCATTGCTCCAGGGCTTGGTGACGAAGTCGCTCGCGCCGCCGCGCATGGCGGTCACGGCGATGTTGACCCCGCTGTGGCCTGTGACCACCACCACGACCGCGTCCGGGTCCTGTTCAAGGATGTCCGCGAGGCAGCGCAGCCCCTCCTCCCCGGTGGTCTGGCCGCGGCTGAAGTTCAGGTCCAGCAGGATGGCGTCGACCGTGGTGGCCGCCAGCATGCGCAGGCCCTCGGCCGGACTGGCGGCCGTCAGCACCTCCATCTCGTAGCGGCCGAGCAGGAGGCGAACGGAGGTCAGGACGTCCTGATCGTCCTCGATGAAGAGCACCCGCCCCGCCGCCACGCCCCGCTCCCGCTGTCCGCTTGCGACCACCGAGTGTTCGCTTTCGGACACTTCGTAGCTGGCGCACCGCGAAAACGCCAGCGCTTCCAACGGGTTTGCGGCTGCCCTGGCTTGGCCGCGTAATGAACGCATGGATCGACCGACTTCTGATTCCGCGTCGCCCGGCTCAGCGATGGACCGCCGCATCGAGCGAAAGCCCTGGCGCAGGTACGCGCCCTGGGCGGCCGGTGTGGCCTTGCTGGTCGTCGCCGGCGTAACCTTCTTCCTCGCTTCGCCCTCGGCCGGCGCCAAGGCGGTCGACAAGGAGCAGGTGCAGGTCGCCGAAGTCCGCCGCGCGCCCTTCCACGACTTCGTGCCCGCCCGCG
>DASPLM010000385.1:0-3699 GCA_035627575.1 Caulobacteraceae bacterium
CATCGCGACCGCCGCGGCGGCCCTGGTCCTGTCCGCCGCCCCGGCCGCCCCGGCCCAGGACGGACCTCCGCCGGCCGCCATCGTCAACATGACCTTCGGCCTGAAGTTCGACCCGCCCCAGGTGCGCGTCCGAGTGGGCGAGGCCGTCGAGTGGCGCAACAAGGCGATCTTCAAGCACACGGTGACCTTCGATCCCTCGAAGGCGGCCGACCCGTCCCGGGTGGTGCTGCCCGCGGGCGCCGAGCCGTTCGACTCCGGCGAGATCGATGGCGGCAAGAGCTGGCGCCACGTGTTCACCGTGCCCGGCCGCTACGAATACGTCTGCCGCCCGCACGAGGACCACGAGATGCGCGGCGTGGTCATCGTCACGCCCCGCTAGCCGGCCCTCAGCCGCAGTAGCGCCGCACGCCGTCGTAGCCGACGAAGGTTCCCGTGCGCCAATCGTAGGAGCGGTACTGGCGCGCGCACCAGGCCGAGCGGTCGCGGTCGCCGCGGTGGTGATCGTCGCGGTATCCCCGATGGCCGGAGCTCGGGTAGTAGCCGTAGCCCGGGTAGTAGTGGACAGTCGGCCCGCGGTGGCGGCGGTGCTTGTGGCGGTTCCAGCGGCGGCGGTCGCCGGGACGCTCCCAATAGCCCCGATGCTCGCTGTAGCGGTCGTAGCGGTCGTGGCGGTGGTCCCCCGCGATCGAGGCCGCCGGCGCGGCGGAGAGGCCGCCGGCCAGGACGGCGGCGCCGAGAAGGCTGATGATCAGGCGACGCATGGTGATGCTCCGGAACGGCCCTGCGGAAAGGTTAACGTAACGGCGGTCGCCCGGCTCCTCAATGGCCTCGCTTTTTCTCCTTCAGGGCCGCGGCGAGGAAGGCCAGGGTGCGCGGCCAGGCGTCGGCCCGCGCGTCCAGGTTGGCCTGGGCCGTGCCGCCCAGCTGGGCCAGGGGCGCGGCCTTCTCGACGCTGGCCGGCGGCGGCCCGAGGATGGCGTGGCCGGCGCCGGGGTAGGACAGGTGCTCCACCCGATGGCGGAAGCGGTGCGCCTTCAGCCGCCTCTCGATCCGTTCGGACATGGGCGTGGCGCCCCACAGCCCGTCCTCGCCGCCGCTGATCAGCAGGACATCGCCGTTGATGCGTTCGACTCGGATGAGCGCCTCGCCCTCCTTGCCCTCGGCCGGCAGGCTGCGGTCGTACAGGTCGCGCAGGCCCGCGAAGGGCTTGTCCGTGGCGTAGGGCACGAAGGCGACCGGCTTGCCGCCGACCGACCAGGATGCCCGGACCTTGGTCCAGTCGCTGAAATCAATGCCTTGCCAGGCCACGTTGGTCGGCGTTCCGGCCACGACGGCCCGGATTTCCGGCCGGCGCGAGGCGACGAGCAGCGCCGCCTCGGCGCCCTTTGACGCGCCCATGATGCCGATGCGCGATGGGTCGACGTCCGGGCGGGCGAGCAGGCGATCCAGCGCCCGGTCGAAGGTTTCCAGCGGAATGTCGGTCAGCGCCGGCGGCAGGCCCTCGTGATTGAAGTAGGCGACCGCCATGGCGACGTAGCCCTCCCGCGCCAGCCGCCGGGCCAGCCCGTCCGCGCTCGCGATCCCGCCCTCCGACCCGCCCAGCACGAGGATCGCCGGCGACGGCGCCTGTGCGCCGATGGGGAGGTGCAGGTTGGCGACCAGGCCGGGCTCGCGCACCTCGACCCGTATCGGCTCGAGCGGCGCGGGCGGCGGCGACTGGGCCGCGGCCGGGCCGGTGAGGGCGAAGATGAGAACCGCGAGGGCGGCGAGGAGGCGGCGGATCATGAGGGGGTTTCCCGATGCACGCGCTTGATCGCCGCCGGGGAGGGGATTGGATGCGGGGGGCGGCCATGGCTGCTTGCCCGACCCGCCACTCCCCTCCCTTGGGAGGGGACGAGGTCGCGTAGCGAACTCGGGGGAGGGTTCAGGGCCGTGCGCGACGCCGCGCCCTTCACGGACCCTCTCCCGCTCCCCTTGCTGCGCAAGGGCTCGCTGCCTCTCCCACGGGAGAGGAAGCGGGGAGCAAAAAACGAAAGCCCCGGGATCGCTCCCGGGGCTTCCTGGCTTGGACCGTGCGGTCGCCCTACAGGCGGCAGTAGCGGCGGTAGCCCGAGGTGGTGATGTAGGTGCCCGTGGACGGATCGAACGAGCGGTAGCGGACGCGGCACCGGTTGAGATAGTCCCGGTTCCCGCGGCGGGCGTAGTAGTAGTCGTAATCGCTGCGGTCGCCCTGGATGGCGGCGCCCAGGGCGAAGCCCAGAATGCCGGCGGCCAGGGCGGCGCCGCTGTCGTTGTCGCGGTAGTAGCGGCCGTTGTTGTAGTAGTAGCGGCTGCCGTAGCGGCGCTCCCAGTTGGTGCGTTCGCGGCAGTCGCGCAGCGGCTCGCCGCGGTAGCAGCCGCGGGCGTCGCGCTCGGCCCGGCGGCGGTCGCGGCGGTAGTCGCGGCGGTCGTAGTACTGGGCCTCGACGAGGTTGGCGTCGGCCACGGGGGCGACGCGGTGGGGCGTCAGAGGCTTGGCGACGGCGGGGACCGTGAGGCCCGCACCGAGAGTGATCGCCGCGACGGCGACCGTGAGTGTCTTTCGGAACATCCTAGGATCGTCTCCCTGTGTGGGGCCCTGCGCCGGCAATAACGTTCGACGGAGGCGAAAGGGTTCCGGCTTGGGAGGCGACGCGACTCGTCTACACTCGCCCGATGGCCGCCGATCCATTTCGCTACTACGAATTCTTCGCCGGCGGCGGCATGGCCCGCCTCGGCCTTGGCGGCGGCTGGGACTGCCTGTTCGCCAACGACTTCGACGCGGGCAAGGCGGCGGCCTACGCGGCCAACCACGGCGCGGCCCACCTGCGGCAGGGCGACATCTGGGATCTGACGGCCGCCGACCTGCCGGGCGCCGCCGACCTGGCGTGGGCCTCCTCGCCCTGCCAGGACCTCAGCCTGGCCGGCCGGCGCGGAGGTCTGGATGGCGGTCGCTCCTCGGCCTTCTGGGGTTTCCACCGCCTGGTCGAGGGACTGGTCCGCGAGGGGCGGGCGCCGCGGGTGCTGGTGATCGAGAACGTCAGCGGCCTGCTCAGCTCCAACGGCGGGGGGGACTTCACGGCGCTGGGCGCGGCGCTGGCGGCGCTGGGCTACCGCTTCGGAGCGCTGGAGGTCGATGCAGCCCTGTGGCTGCCCCAGTCGCGGCCGCGGGTGTTCGTGATCGCCACGCGCGGCGACGACGCCATCGGCGCGGCCGGCCCTTCGGCGCCTTTCCACGGGCCCCGGGTGCAGGCCGCCTGGGAAAGGCTTCCGGCGGAGCTCAAGGACCGCTGGGCATGGTGGCGCCTGACGCCGCCCGCCCGGCGCAACGGGACCCTGGCCGAGGTGCTGGAGCCGGATCACGCCGTGGCCTGGTTCGACGAGGCGCGGACCCGGGCCCTTCTGGCCATGATGGCCCCGCTGCACCGGGAGCGGCTGGCCTCCGCCGGCGCGGATGGGCGTGCCGTGGGCGCGCTGTATCGGCGCGTGCGCACCGAGCGGGGCGAGAAGGTCCAGCGCGCCGAGGTGCGCTTCGACGGCCTCGCCGGCTGCCTCCGCACGCCCGCCGGCGGCTCGTCTCGCCAGGTGGTCGTGGTGGCCGAGGGCGGCCGGGTGAAGGCGCGGCGTCTGACGGCCCGCGAGGGCGCGCGGCTGATGGGCCTGCCCGAGGACTATCGCCTG
>DASPLM010000386.1:0-8232 GCA_035627575.1 Caulobacteraceae bacterium
CGACCGTCAGCAGGCGGGCGTCCTTGCCCGACAGGCCCACGCCGCGCACGTCCGCTTCCTGGCCCGCCAGGGTGATCCAGTTGGCGATCTCCTTGTTGATCGAACCGGACAGGACCATCTCGGCCACCTCCATGGTGGCGGCGTCGGTGACGCGCAGACCGTCGACGAAGCTCGACGTCACCCCGGCCCGCTCCAGCATGGCCGAGATTTGCGGCCCGCCGCCGTGCACCACCACCGGATGGACGCCCATCAGCTTGAGCAGGACGACGTCGGCGGCGAACAGCCGGGCCACCTCGCTCTCGCCCATGGCGTGGCCGCCGTACTTTATGACCACCGTCTCGCGATCGTAGATCTGGATGTAGGGGAGGGCCTCCGCCAGCGTCTTCGCCGTGGCCCAGCCCTGGTTCGCCTGCTCGTCTGTCATCGCCGCCGCAATACGGGACAGGGGACTTCCTGTCACGGCGGAAACCGGCGGAGCCGTTCGCGGGTTCACCTTCCATGAAAGAGCACGAGATCGACGATCGCGGGCTGAACCCCGACGCCAACGAGCAGGGCGGCCCCGGCGCGCCGGGGCCGCTCGAGGGCATGTGCCCGGAATGCAGCGGCACCGGGATCACGGCCGAAACGGGCGAGCCCTGTCCGATGTGCGACGGAACCGGCAGGGCGGACAACTACCGGGTCGGCGGGGGGTAGGGCGTTCTCCCTCTCCTCTCGAGAGGATGATCGCCGCAGAGGTCCCTTGTGCAAGCGTGGCTGGACCCTCTAGCGTTCCTCCACCTGGAGGGACCCCCATGCGCCTGTTCGCCGCCGTCGCCGCCGCCGCCCTGACGCTCGCCGTCGCCGGGGCCGCGGACGCCAAGACCGTCCACGTAACCGCCGAGCGCCTCATCGACGCGCGGACCGGCAAGGTCATCGAGAGCCCCGCCGTGGTCATTGTCGATGGCAGGATCACCGCCGCGGGCCCGTCCGCCTCCGTCAGCGTTCCCGCCGGCGCCGAGCGGGTGGACCTGCCGGGCGTGACCCTGCTGCCGGGCCTGATCGACATGCACACACACATCGACAGTCCGGCCGATATCGGGGGCTACCGCGGACTGGAGTACGGCGACCGCTTCTGGTCGGTAATCCAGGTGCGCCACGCCGAGAACACCCTGAGGGCCGGCTTCACCACCATCCGCAACCTGGGCTCGGACGCCTGGAACGACGTCGGACTGCGCCAGGCCATCGCGGACGGCCGGGCGACCGGCCCCCGCATCGTCACCGCCGGCTATGCCTTCGGCGCCACCGGAGGGCACTGCGATTCCACCTACTTCCCGCCGTCGATGAACGAGGTCAGCCCCTACAACGTCGACAGCCCGGAGGAGGGCCGCAAGCGGGTGCGCGAGATCCGCAAGTACGGCGCCCAGGTGATCAAGATCTGCGCCACCGGCGGCGTCTTCTCCCGCAACACCGAGCCCGGCCAGCAGCAGCTGTCGCTGGCTGAGATGACGGCCATCGTCGAGGAGGCGCACATGTGGGGCCTCAAGGTCGCCGCCCACGCCCACGGCGCCGCCGGCATCAAGGACGCCATCCGCGCCGGGGTCGACACCATCGAGCACGCCAGCCTGATCGACGACGAGGGCATCCGCCTCGCCCGCGAGCGGGGCGCCTTCCTGTCCATGGACATCTACAACACCGACTACACCCAGGCCGAGGGCAAGAAGAACGGCGTGCTGGAGGACAACCTGCGCAAGGACCGCGAGATCGCCGACGTCCAGCGCGAGGGCTTTCGCCGCGCGGTGAAGGCAGGGGTGAAGATGGTCTACGGCACCGACGCCGGCATCTTTCCCCACGGCGACAACGCCCGCCAGTTCGCGGTCATGGTCCGCTACGGCATGACCCCGCTGCAGGCGATCCAGTCCGCCACCGTCAACGCCGCCGAGGCGCTGGGCCAGTCCGGTCAGGTCGGTGTGGTCGCACCGGGCGCCTGGGGCGACCTGGTCGGCGTCCAGGGCGACCCGCTGGCGGACGTCACCGTGCTGGAACGGCCGGTGTTCGTGATGAAGGGCGGGGACGTGGTGGTGGGGGCTGGGGATTAAAGCCCCAACTGCTCCGTCATCGTCGGGCGAGAGGGAGAGGGGAAGAGAGCCTAAACCGTCGGGTCCATCGCGAACGCGATTTCGGCGCGCAGTTCGGGGATGCCGGTCCCCTTTTCCGATGAGGTGGCGATCACGCGCGGGAAGGCCGCCGGGCGCTTCGAGATGCCCTTCAGCGTGGCCTCGACCACCTTGGCGACCTCGGCCGGCTTGATCTTGTCGGTCTTGGTGAGGACGACCTGGTAGCTGACCGCGGAGGTGTCCAGGGCGTCGAGCGCCTCGGAGTCCACCGCCTTCAGCCCATGGCGGCTGTCGATCAGCAGGTAGACGCGCTTGAGGTTCACCCGACCCTGCAGGTAGGCGCGGCCCAGGTTCTGGAACTTGCGCACCTCGGTCTTGGACGCCTTGGCCCAGCCGTAACCGGGCAGGTCCACCAGCCGCAGTTCGCCGCCCACGTCGAAGAAGTTCACCTCGCGCGTGCGGCCCGGCTCGTTGGACGCCCGCGCCAGCTTCTTCATGCCGACGAGGGCGTTGATCAGGCTGGACTTGCCGACGTTGGAGCGGCCGGCGAAGGCCACCTCGGGCAGATCCGGCGCCGGCAGCTGCTCGATCTTGGCGCAACCCATGACGAAGGTGGCCGGCCGCGCGAACAGCAGCCGCGCGGCCTCGATGTCCTCGGGCGTGAAGACCGGGTCGGCGGTCACGCCTCGACCTTGTACTCGCGCCCTTGCAGACGCGCGATCAGGCCGTCGATCGGGTTCTCGGTCTTGTTGGCCCGCATGATGATGTACTGCTGGATGATGGTCAGCACGTTCGACCAGGCCCAATAGACCAGCAGACCGGCCGGCTGGGTGGCCAGCATCACGGTGAAGATCACCGGGAACCACTTCATGATCATCTGCTGCGTCGGATCGGTGGCCGGCGGATTCATCGCCGTCTGCAGCCACATGGTCAGGCCGTAGACCAGCGGCAGCAGGCCCAGGTGCAGGGCGCCGTCCAGCAGGCCGCCGATCACCGGCGTGGTCGCGGGGTTCCACGGAATCAGGCCGAACAGGTTCCAGATGGTGGTCGGGTCGCGGGCGCTGAGGTCCTGGATCCAGCCGAAGAACGGCGCATGCCGCATCTCGATGGTGACGTAGAGCACCTTGTACAGGGCGTAGAAGACCGGGATCTGGATCAGGATGGGCAGGCAGCCGGCCAGCGGGTTGATCTTCTCCCGCTGGTACAGGGCCATCATCTCCTGCTGCATCTTGGTCGGGTCGTCGCCGTACTTCTTCTTCAGCTCCTCCTGCTTGGGCTGGAGCTTCTTGATCTTGGCCATCGAGGCGTAGGCCTTGTTGGCCAGCGGGAAGAAGACGAGCTTCACGACGACGGTCAGGGCGAGGATGGCCAGGCCGAAGTTGCCCACGAGGTGGTAGAAGAACTCCAGCACCGTGAAGAGCGGCCGGGTGAAGAACCACAGGATCCCCCAGTCGATCGCCTTGTGGAACGACGGGATGCCCAGGCTGTCCTGATAGCCGACCAGCACTTCGTTGCGCTTGGCGCCGGCGAAGATGTGGGTGACCACCGGCTTCACCAGCATGTGGCCCTGGGGGATCGTGCGGACCTTGCCCTCGAACACCGCCTCGTGGACCTTCACGCCGCCCACGTCGGTGATGCGGAAGCGGCCCGTGCCGGTCTCCGTCTGGTTCGGGACGATCGAGGTCATCCAGTACTTGTCGGTGATGCCCATCCAGCCGCCGGTGGTCTGGGCCACGAACGGGGCCTTCTCCTTGGCCCACTTCCCGTACTTGAACTGGCGCAGGGCGCCGTCGAACACGCCGATGGCGCCTTCGTGCACGATCTGCAGCTTGCCCAGTCCCGCCGGGATGTCGTGGCGCTGGACCGAGCTGTAGGGCAGCAGGGTCACCGGACGACCGGTGAAGTTGGCCACCTGGTCGGTGATGGTGAACATCGACTGGCGATCGACGGCGATGGTGCGCTGGAAGCGCAGGCCTTCGGGCGTGGAATAGGTCAGGACCACCGGCTTGCCCGGCGCCAGCACGTCGCCCGACTTGACGGTCCAGAGCGTGCTCTCGTTGGGCAGGCCCGGCAGGTTGGCCCCGGTCCAGGCGATCTGGGCGAAGTAGGCGTTGGGCAGGCCTTCCGGACGCAGCAGCTCGACGTTGGGCGAGCTGCGGTCGACGGTGTCGTGGTAGCCCTTCAGGAACAGGTCGTCGATGCGCGCGCCGCGCAGGGACAGCGAACCCTTCACGCCGCCTTTGGAGTCTGTCTCGCCCTCGGTCCCGGGGGTGTCGATGGCGATGCGCGGGGCCGCGGCCAGGGCCTGGCGGCGGTCGGCGTAGCGCGGGGCGCCGGACGACGACAGCACGCCCGGGGCTGCCCCGGTCTTGCCGGCCTCCTCGACCGCGGCCGGACGCTCGGCGGCCTTGGCCGCGGCCTTGCGGCGCTCTGCCTGCGGCTGCAGCACCAGGAACTGGTAGATGAGCAGGATCGCCACGGTGCAGACCACGAAGATGATCGTGTTGCGGGCGTTTTCGTTCTGCATCGTGGATCTTTTCGCGGAATGGGACGCGGGTCAGGCGCGGGGACGCTCGGGAGGACGACGCTCGTGAGGATGGGCCCCGCCGTCGGCCGCGAGCCTTATCAGCGCGCTTTTCACGTCGTCAAGCAAACGGTCCCACGGGCGGGACGGCGTGCCGCTGCGGGCGATGAGCACATAGTCGCACCCGGGCCTGCCCATTTCGGGGATCAACCGGCGGGCGGCTTCGCGGAGGCGTCGCTTGGCCCGGTTGCGCTCGACCGATCCGCCGACCCGCTTGCTGGCGGTGAAGCCGACCCGGACGACCGGGTCGCCGTCGCCGCGGTCCAGCTGCTGGATCAGAACGGCGCCGCGGGACGCGGAAACGCCTTTCGCGGCCGCCAGGAACTGGGGCCGCGACTTCATCCGCTCGATTGTGAGGGAAGGCGTGTCCATGCGCGCTATGGTGCGCGCGTGCGACCTAGGCGGTCAGGCGCTTGCGGCCCTTGGCACGGCGACGCGCAATCACCTTCTGGCCGTTCTTGGTGGCCATCCGGCTGCGGAAGCCGTGACGGCGCTTGCGCACGAGTCGGGACGGCTGGTAGGTCCGCTTCACGGTGACACTCCACAAAAAAAGCTGCGCCGGACGCGGATGCATCCGGCGGAAGAGGCGGGGCGTATAAGCCGGGGCCGGGCGGCTGTCAACGCGGACGTGAGGTCTCACCTTACAGTTGACCCTTTGGCGGGCCGGGCCCGAAGCGCCCTTTCGGACCTGCGTCCGACCTTCGTCGGGCCTGCGCCCATAGACCTCTTGGCGGAGCATCGCGCCCTTCGGTCCCTCGGGTGTCAAGGACGCGGCCGAAGGCCGCGCCGGCGGAGCCGGTGCTTCGCATTCTTGACACCCGAGGGACCGGGCGCACCATTCCATCGAGAGATCGACGGCGGGTTGTGTTCATTGGCTTTCCGCCGCTCCATCGCGTCCAGACATGACGTCGCGCGTTGATCATGCTCAATCGGCCAGCAATGAAAGCCAGTCGCGCGCGGTGACCAGCCAGGCTCCTCCCTCCGAACCCCCGCCGCCGGCCACCGCCGGGGAGCTGGTGCGCCGCTGGGCGCCGCTCGTCCTGATGGTGCTGGCGGGCGTCGCGGTCTACGCCAGCGGCCTCTACCGCTACGTCACCTTCGACGCGCTGCGGGCCCGGCACGAGGATCTGCGGGCCTTCGTCGACGCGCACTTCCTGCTCGGCCTCGTCCTCTATGCCTGCCTCTTCACCGCCACGACCTTCGTGGCGGTGCCGGGGGCCTCGGTGCTGCAACTGGTGGCCGGCTTCCTGTTCGGCCCCCTGGTCGGTGGCGTCGCCACGGCCGTCAGCGCCACCCTCGGTTCGCTCGGCTACTACGGCGCCGCCCGCACGGCGCTCGGCGAGCCCCTGCGCCGCAAGGCCTACGCCGACCCGCGCGCCAGGCGCTGGCGCGAGGGGCTGGAGAAGGACGCCTTCTGGTACCTGCTGGGCCTGCGCGTGCCGCCGGTGATGCTGTTCGTGGCCATCAGCGCCCTGGCCGGCGTCGCCGCCGTGCCCTGGCGCAGTTATCTCGCCGCCACCTTCCTGGGCGTGCTGCCCTCGGCCATCGTCTACGCCTCCATCGGGGCGGGGCTGGACGGCATCTTCACCCGCGGCGAGCGGATCGATCCCTTCCATCCGACCATCCTGTGGCCGATGGTGGCGCTGGGCGTGCTGTCGCTGATCCCCGCGACGATCAAGCTGGTCGGAACCGTCCGGCGACGCACAAGGAGCCGGTCATGACGATCCTCAAGCGTGTCTGGCCGCTGCTGCTGATCGCCGCCGCCATCGCCGCGCTCTTCCTGACAGGCGCCAACCGCTACCTGTCGCTCGACGCCCTGCGAACGAACGAGGCGGCGCTGCGAGCCTTCGTCGCGGACAACCTGATCCTCAGCCTGCTGGCGTTCGTCGCGCTCTATGCGGCGACGGTGACCACCTACATCCCCGGCGCCGCCGTCCTGACGCTCACCGGCGGCTTCCTGTTCGGCGTCTGGATCGGCGGTCCGGCGACGGTGATCGGGGCCACCCTCGGCGCCGTCGGGGCCTGGTGGCTGATCCGCACCGCCCTGGGCGAACCCCTGCGCCACCGCGCCGAAAAGTCGGGCGGCCTGCTCAAGAAGCTGATCGACGGGTTCGGCGGCAACGCCTTCTCCTGGGTGCTGTCGCTCCGGCTGGCGCCGGTGGCGCCGTTCTGGCTGGTCAACGCCGCGGCGGGGCTCGGCTCCGCGCCCCTGCGGCCCTACGCGCTCGCGACCTTCATCGGCGTCATTCCGGGGACGGTGATCTACTCCGGCATCGGGGCTGGCCTGGGCGCGCTGTTCCGCCGCGGCGAGCGGCCGAACCTCGCCATCATCTTCGAGCCCCAGTTCCTGCTGCCCCTGCTCGGCCTGGCCCTGCTCTCCTTCGCGCCGGCGGCCTGGCGTCGCCTGCGCCCGGCCAAGGCGGCCGCCTGATGCGGGAAATGAAGGCGGACCTCGTCGTCATCGGCGCCGGCTCCGGCGGCCTGTCGGTCGCCGCCGGAGCGGCGCAGCTGGGCCTGGAGGTCGTCCTGTTCGAGAAGGGGGAGATGGGCGGCGACTGCCTCAACACCGGCTGCGTCCCCTCGAAGGCCCTGATCGCCGCCGCCCAGGCCGCCCACGACGCCCGGACGGCCGCGCGCCTCGGGGTGACCGTCGGCGAGCCCCAGGTCGACTTCGCCGCCGTCATGGCCCATGTCCACGCCGCCATCGCCGCCATCGCCCCCCACGACAGCCAGGAACGCTTCGAGGGACTGGGCTGCACCGTCGTGCGCGAGCACGCCCGCTTCACCGGACCGCGCACGGTCGAGAGCGACAGCGTGCGCGTGCACGCCGGCAAGGTCGTCATCGCCACGGGCTCGCGGCCGCGCATCCCGCCGATCCCGGGCCTGGACGCCGTCTCCTTCCTCACCAACGAGACCATCTTCGCCCTGACCGCCCTGCCGCCCCGCCTGCTGGTGCTGGGGGCCGGGCCGATCGGGCTGGAGCTGGGCCAGGCCTTCCGCCGGCTCGGCTCCGAAGTGGTCGTCATCGAAGCCGGCGAGCCCCTCCCGCGCGAGGACCGCGACCTCGCCGGGCCGGTGCTGGAGCAACTGGCCGCCGACGGGCTCGAGATTCGTGCCGGGCTGACGGTCGAGCGCGTCGAGCACGCCGACAGCGGCCTCGCGCTCCTTGCAGGGGGAGAGCGGATCGAAGGTTCGCACCTGCTGGTGGCGACGGGGCGCGAGCCGGTGCTGGACCGCCTGGGCCTGGAAGCCGCCGGCGTCGCCGTCACCGATCGCGGCGTGGCGGTCGATCGACAGCTGCGCTCCACCACCAACCGCCACGTGTTCGCTGTCGGCGACGCGGCGGGGCGGGAGGCCTTCACCCACGTCGCCGGGACACACGCCTCCCTGTTCATCCGCAAAGCCCTGTTCGCCCAGCCGGTGGACGTGGAGAAGCTGGTCGTCCCCCGCGTCACCTACACCGACCCGGAGATCGCCGCCGTCGGCCTGTCGGATGCCGAGGCGCGCCAGGCGCATGGCGACGCCCTGAAGGTGCTGACAGTCCCGTTTTCCGGC
>DASPLM010000387.1:0-2117 GCA_035627575.1 Caulobacteraceae bacterium
CCCGAGATCGTCTTCGTAACCGCCCACGACCGGTTCGCCGTGGACGCCTTCGACCTGAACGCGGCGGACTACCTGCTCAAGCCCGTGCGCCTGCACCGGCTGCGCCAGGCGGTGGAGAAGGTTCGGCGCCGCCGCCAGGCCCCGACCGGGTCGCCGGCTGTGTCCGAGCCGTTCCTGTGGGCGCCGACCCGCGAGGGCCGCGCCCGCGTGGCCGAGGCCTCGATCCGATGGATAGAGGCGGAAAAGGACCACGCCCTGCTGCACACGCCCGCCCGCAGCTACATGGTCCGCACCACCATGGGCGAGCTGGCGCGGGCGTTGCGCGATCCTGACCTGGTGCGCGTGCACCGGTCGGCCATCGTCCGGCTGGGAGCCGTGGCCTCGGTGAAACGCCGGCGGAAGGCGATCAGCCTCGTGCTGGACGACGGCCGCATCGTTCCGGTCGGCCCCAGCTACGCCGCCGAGACCCTGCGCCGCCTGTCGCTCGCGGCCGTCTGAGCGAGCCTCAGACCTTGCCGATGAAGTCGCGCTTGCCGACCTCGACGCCGTTGTGGCGCAGCAGGTCGTAGGCGGTGGTGAGATGGAAGTAGAAGTTCGGCATGGCCTGGTGCAGCAGGTAGTCGGCGCCCTTGTGCACGGTGGTCTCGCCGCGCCGGGTCAGGCTGATGTCGCGGTCCTCGGCGCCGTCGAAGGCGGTCGGGTCGAGACCCTCCAGGAAGGCCACCGTCTTCTCCACGCGCGCCTTCAGCGTCTGGAAGCTGTCCTCGTCGTCTTCCCACGCGGGGATCTCGACGCCGGCCAGCCGCGCGGCCGAGCCCTTGGCGAAGTCGGTCGCGATCTGCACCTGGCGTGTGAAGGGGAACATGTCGGGGAAGAGGCGCGCCTGCAGCAGGGCCGTGGGCTCGATCTTCCTCGCCTCGGCGTGGGCCGCGGCCTTGTCGAGGATGGCGGACAGGGCGCGCAGGCCGCGGAGGAAGACGGCGGCTGAGGCCTGGTGCATGGAGAGCGGCATGGGAAGTTCCTGGCAGGAGGGAATCGTCGCCGTGTTTGTGCCCTATCCGGGCGGCCTCCGCACCCGGGCCGCGCCTTGTCCGGGCGCGACGGTTAACCGATAGTCGGCGCAGTTGGGGGAGACGCGTACGTGGAGCTGGACGACGACCTGCGCGGGTTCATCCAGACGACGTTCACCTGCCCGCCGGAGGTGGCCGAGCGCATCGGCGCCCGCGCGTCCGACCGGCGCTTTCCCGCCCGCGCCCATATTCTGCGCCAGGGAGACGACAGCGACGAGACCCTGCTGGTGGTCGACGGGCGAGCCCACGCCCTGCTGTACGGCGCCGACGGTCAGGTCCTGCTGCTGCGGGAGTTCGGGCGTGGCGACCTCTTCGGCGCCGTGGCGTCGCTCGATGGCGGCGGCCACGAGGCGGACGTGGTGGCGGTCGAGGACGTACGCGCCGCCCTGTTCCTGGCGCTGGACTTCATCGCCCTGATCGAGAGCCATCCCAGCGTCGGGCTGGCCGTGTCGCGCCAGTTGCTGAAGCAGTTGCGGGCGACGGCCCGGCGCATGGTCGAGCACGCCACCCTGTCGGCGGCGGGCCGGGTACAGGCCGAGCTGCTGCGGATGGCGCGGCTGGAGGGCGATGGCACGACGATCCGCCCCGCCCCGGTGCTGTCCGCCCTGGCCGTGCGGGTGCACACCACGCGGGAAACCGTGTCGCGCACCATCAGCGCCCTCGAACGGCGAGGCCTGGTGCGGCGCGACGACGACGCCCTGGTGCTGACGGCGCCGCAGCGGCTCGAAGCGATGATCGTCTGAACGCCGGGGTCAGGGGCGCAGGGCGTAGAGGCCGACCGCCCGGTCCACCTCCTCGCTGGGCAGGTCGCCGACGTACTCGGTGCGCCCGGGGCCGGCCGCGGCGTTGAGCGCGGCGGCGAAATCCCCGGACACGTGGACCGCCCCGGGCGGCACGGAGTCCAGCATGCGCGCCGGCAGCTCGGCGCCCGGCCCGAGCAGGATCGAACCGCCGGCGAACGGATTGTCGATGCGGCCGACGGCTCCGTAGTGGGCGGCGATCCGGGCCTCGGATCCCTTCAGGGCAGCGGCGACGGCCAGGGCCGCG
>DASPLM010000388.1:0-2364 GCA_035627575.1 Caulobacteraceae bacterium
GATGGCGTTGACCAGGCGGTCGGCGCCGGCTTCGGACGGCTTCTCGATGCGGATGTCGATGCCGAGCGTGGCGTTCTCGCCCACCACCAGCGGCTCGGCGTGGAGGTAGCGGCGCGACAGGTTGCGCAGGTTGAACAGCGACTGGGGCACCACCGTGGAGATGATGCAGGCGTCCAGGTCGGCCATGCGCAGCCCCGCCATTTCGAACAGCTGGTTCAGCCACACGGCGTATTCGTCGGCGGTGCGGCTGGCTTCGGTGGCGGCCCGCCACTGGGCGATCCAGCCGTCGCCGTCGTGGACGGCGAAGAGGGTGTTGGTGTTGCCCTGTTCGATCGCGAGCAGCATCAGGCGGCCTCGAAGAAAACGTCGCCGGCGGTGACGCGGCGCACCTCGCCCGATGGCGTGCGCAGGCGCAAGGCCCCGTCCGTATCCATGCCCAGCGCCACGCCCTCGATGGTCTCGTTCCCAAGCCTGGCCGTGCAGGGTCTGCCGAGGCCCGTCGCGCGATCGGTCCAGGCGGCGGCGATTGGGGCGAATCCTTCGGCCTCCCACAAACGGAACCAGCGCTGGAACGCGTCGGCGAAGGTCTCCATGGCCTGATCCGGCGTCGGCGGGGAGACGCGGCCCTCGGCCAGGTGGGCCGCCAGGCTGGTCGCCGGATAGGGCGTGCCCCCGGGCGCCAGGGCCAGGTTTACCCCGCATCCGACGGCGAGCCACAGCCGCCCGTCGGCCATTGTTCCGCTCTCCACCAGGATTCCGGAGACCTTGGCCTCGTCGACGAGGACGTCGTTGGGCCACTTGATCCGCACCAGTGACGGCGGAACCCAGGCGTCGCACAGGTCGGCCACCGCGAGGGCCGCGACGAAGGCCACCTGGGCCGCCTCGGCCGGCGGCTTGCGCGTCGAAGCCAGCAGGGTGGCGGCGAGATTGTGCGTGCCGGTCGACCAGTCACGGCCGCGGCGGCCCCGGCCCGCGGTCTGGCGCGCGGCCGTGATCCACAGAGGACCGCCCTCCCCCGCGTCGGCCCGGCGACGGGCCTCGGCATTGGTGGAGTCGACCTCGTCGTAGCGGACGATGGGGACGGTCATGCCGCCCTCCCAAGGACGCGGGGCGCGACGGCCCCGCCGCTATTGCAGGCCAAAGGCCGACGCCGCCGTGCGCGCCGCAGGATCGAGCCAGCTGAGGGCGATGATCACCACCGGAAAGCTGAAGGCGGCTCCGGCGACGGCGATCCAGCGGGCCTCGCTGGGCGACGCATCGGCCGGCCCCGGCGCGGGGTCGAACCACATCATCTTGATGATGCGCAGGTAGTAGAAGGCGGCCACGACCGAGGCGACCAGGCCGGCGACGGCGATGGGCCACAGGCCCGCGTCGATGGCGGCCTTGAAGACGTAGTACTTCGCCCAGAAGCCGGAGAATGGCGGCATGCCCAGAACCGACAGCGAAAGGATGGTGAAGGCGACCGCCAGCAGCGGCCGCTCGCGCTTCAGCCCCGAGAGCTCGTCGATGAACCGCATCTCGCGCCCGTCGCGGCGCACCGCCATGATGCACGCGAAGAAGGCCGTCACGTCGATCATGTACAGGACCATGAACATCAGCATGGCGGTGATGCCCGCCTCGGTGCCCGCCGCGATGCCGAGCAAGGCGTAGCCGATGTTGGCGATCGACGAGTAGGCCAGCAGGCGCTTCAGGTCGCGCTGCACCAGGCCGCCGAAGGCGCCCACCACGAAGGAGATGGCGGCGATCACCATCAGCACCTGGCGCCACTGCTCCATGGCGCCGAAGAAGCCGTCGGCCATCACGCGGGCGAACAGCACCATGGCCGCCAGCTTGGGCGCGGCTGCGAAGAAGGCGACCATCGGCGTGGGCGCGCCTTCGTAGACGTCCGGCGTCCACATGTGGAACGGCGCGGCCGACACCTTGAAGGCCAGGCCGCAGATCAGGAACACGAGACCGAATACGGCGCCCGTCCCCGCCCCGCCCTCGACCGCGGCGGCGATGTCCTCGAACCGCAGCGAGCCGGTGAAGCCGTAGATCAGGCTGATGCCGTAGAGCAGGATCCCTGAAGAGAGCGCGCCCAGCACGAAGTACTTCAGGCCGGCCTCGGAGGCGCGGGCGTCCTCGCGGCGGAACGCCGCCAGCACGTACAGCGCCAGGGAGTGCAGCTCGACGCCCATGTAGAGCGCGATCATGTCGCCGGCCGACACCATCATGCCCATGCCGATGGCCGCGAGCACGACAAGGATCGGCAGTTCGAACTTGTGGTCGTTGGCGCGGCCGAACCAGCCGTGCGCCAGCACCAGCACCACGGCGCTGGCGATGTAGATCGCGACCTTCGCGAACACCGCCATCTGGTCCATCACG
>DASPLM010000389.1:0-4534 GCA_035627575.1 Caulobacteraceae bacterium
GCGGCCCTTGAGAAGGCCCGCGCCGCCGGCCGCAAGGGTCCACGCTTCGCCGACGCCGCCGCCTTGGAAGGCGAAGCCCTGCTGGCGCTCGGCAGGCCCAAGGAAGCCGCCCGTGCGCTCGCCCGCGCCGCTGCCTTCGCCCCCCGCTGGAAGCGCGCGCACCTCCTGCTGGCGTACGCTTATGCGCGCAGCGGCAACGCCGCCAGGGCCGCCGAACAGCGGCGCATGGCGGCGCGCCTGACGTGATCAGGGCTCGTTTCCCGCCACGATGCAGCGGCGCCAGAGCGCTGGCCGGCCTTGGCGCGGGCAGTACGGCTCGCTAAGCAGCCGATCATGAGCGTCGCGCTCCCCTCCTCCCCCGCCGCCCTGCGCAACCGCGATCCGATCCTGAAGGTGCTGCGACGGCATCTGCCGGCGGGTGGACTCGTGCTGGAGCTGGCGGCGGGCACCGGCGAACACGCGGTCCACTTCGCGCGCGCCCTGCCGGGCCTGAGCTGGCAGCCCACCGACCCGGATCCGCAGGCCCTGGCCGCCATCGCCGCCTGGCGCGAGGAGGCCGGCCTGCCGAACCTGCTGGAGCCCATCCGCCTGGACGCGACCCGCTCCTGGCCGGTCGAGCGGGCCGCCGCGGTGGTCTGCATCAACATGGTCCACATCTCGCCCTGGGGCGCGACCGAGGGGCTGATGGCGGGAGCGGCGCGCGTGCTTCCGGTCGGCGGCGTGCTCTACCTCTACGGGCCCTACCGCGAGGCGGACGTCCCCACCGCCCCCAGCAACGAAGCCTTCGACGCCAGCCTGAAGGCGCGCAATCCCGCCTGGGGCCTGCGCGACCGCGAGGCGGTGGAGACGCTGGCCCAAGCGCACGGTCTGGACCGGATCGAGCGGGTCGAGATGCCCGCCAACAACCTCAGCCTGGTGTTCCGGCGGCGCTAAGCCCTCAAAAGACAAGGCCGGAACTACCCGCCGCCACGCCGGTTGACCTCGCCTCAAGGCGAGGCGCGCATGAAGATCCACCACCTCAACTGCGGCACCGACTGTCCGGTCGGCGGCCGTCTGATGGACGGACGCAGCAAGGGCCTGCTGGCCAGGCTGGTCTGCCATTGCCTGCTGGTGGAGACCGAGCAGGGGCTGGTGCTGGTGGACACCGGCTACGGCCTGCGCGACGTGGCCGAGCCCCACCCCCGCCTGCCCCACGCCTTCAAGAGCCTGCTGAACATCCAGCTGCGCCAGGAGGAGACGGCTATCCGCCAGGTCGAGCGGCTGGGCTTCTCCCCGGCCGACGTGCGCCACATCGTCCTGACCCACCTGGACTTCGACCACGCCGGCGGGCTGGAGGACTTCCCCAACGCCACGATCCACCTGATGGAGGCCGAGTTCGAGGCGTTCCGGACCACCCGCATCGACTTCGTCACGAAGCAGCGCTACCGCCCCATGCAGATCGACGACGTCCGCCACTGGCGCCGCTACCAGGCCGGCGGCGAGCCCTGGTTCGGCTTCGAGGCGGTCCGCAAGGTGGACGGCCTGCCGCCCGAGATCCTGCTGATCCCCCTGAAGGGGCATACCTGGGGCCATGCGGGCGTGGCCATCGACACGCCGCAGGGGTGGCTGCTGCACGCCGGGGACGCCTACTTCTACCGCGACGAGGTGCGGAGCCCCGAGCGCCGCTGCCCACCCGGCCTGCGCGCCTACCAGCGGATGATGGAGGTGGATCGCGAGAGCCGGCTCATGAACCAGCAGCGGCTGCGCGCCCTGTCGCTGGACCTGACCGCCGGCGTGCGCATGATCTGCGCCCACGACGTCGTCGAATACGAGGCCTGTGCGGCGGGACGTCCCCTCTAGGGCAGGCGCTCCAGGAGCACCACCGGCGCGCCCTTGTAGGCGGTGCGCGCGTACTCGCGATAGCCCATGCGGTCCGCCAGCTTCAGCGATGGGGCGTTGTCCGGGTCGATCAGGCAGACGGTTCGCACCGGCCCCCACTTCGCCTTGCCCCAGGCGTGGATCGCCTCCACCGCCTCGCGCGCGATACCCTTGCCGTGGCCCCAGGGGGCGATGACCCAGCCGGCCTCGGGCGCCCCTTCGAACGACGGCTCCAGAGTCCGGCGGAAATCGGCGAAGCCCACCTCGCCGAGGAAGCGCCCGGTCCCCTTCTCGCGCACGATCCAGTAGCCGAAACCCATGACGTGCCAGTGGCCGATCATGCGCACCATCTTGGTCCAGCTGTCCTCCTCGGACAGCGGCTGGCCGCCGACGAAGCGGGTGGTGACCGGATCGCGCCAGTTCGCCCAGACTTCCGGGAAGTCCGCCAGCGTATGGCCGCGCAGGACCAGGCGTTCGGTTTCGAGGACGGGGGCGACGGACATGGACGACTCTGGGCTGGCGTCCCACCTTAGCCGCATCGCGACGGCTGCCTAGCCGCCCGCGATGAACGTCCGGCTTTCGACGGCGGCCGTCAGGCGGTCGCGGGGCGCCCCGCCGCCGGCCTGCGCGATGACAGCCACACCCCGGCGGCGATCAGGCCGATGCCGGCGGCGTGGTGCAAGGCCAGGCCTTCGCCCAGGAAGGCCCAGGACAGGACGGCGCCGAAGGCCGGCATCAAGTGCACGAACTGGCCGGCCCGGTTCGCGCCCATCACCTCTACGCCGCGGTTGTAGAACAGATAGGCCAGGATCGAGGGGAACACCGCGACGAAGCCGATGGCGGCGAAGGTCTGCGGTGTCGGCCGGATCACGTTCCCGGACAGGTGCTCGGCCGCGTACAGCGGGACCAGCATCAGCGTGCCCAGCACAAAGGTCGCGGCCACGAGGCTGAGCGGATGGACGTCGGGCTTCACCCGCAGCAGGGCGGAATAGAGGGCATAGCCCGCCACGGCGATGAAGATCAGCAGGTCGCCGATGACCAGGTCCAGCTTCAGGATGTCCTGCGGCGCCCCCGAGGTGACGATGGTCGCCACTCCGGCCAGGGCGACGATCAGGCCGGCGATCTGCAGCCACCCCGCCTTCTCCCGGAACAGCAGGAAGGTGAACAGCAGGATCAGCGGCGGGGTCGCCGACTGGATCAGCACTCCATTGATGGCGGTGGTCGTGTGCAGCGCCGTATAGAGCAGGGCGTTGAAGGCCGCGACGCCCAGCAGGGCCAGCAGGCTGGTCACCAGCCAGTGCTTCCGCAACAGCGGCCAGTCCCGCCTCAGGTGCGGCCAGGCGAAAGGCAGGATGAGCAGGCTGGCCAGCACCCAGCGCCAGAAGGCGAGGGCGATGGGCGGGACCTCGGCGTTGATGGCCCGCCCCACCACGGCGTTGCCGGCCCAGAACAGCGAGGCCAGGCTGAGCAGCAGCCAGCCGGTGTTCCAGAGCGCCATCAGCGGCGAGCGGCGGTCGATCTTCATTTCGCCCCTATAGCCGATTGCCGCGATGTGATGCGCCATGAGCCGCTCGGGCCTGGCAAATGCAACAAGAAGCGGGCGGCCGGCTGGCCCGCCGCCCGTCCCTGATCAGATGAGCTGGATCAAGGCCGCGGCTTCGGGCGGCGCGACCTTCTCGATGCGGCGGTAGGTGCGGCCGTCCGGCGTGCGCTGGACGAAGCGGGTGTCGTAGAGTTCCCGCCGCAGCAGCGCGTGGTCGCCGAAGTCGTGCAGAAGCCGCAGGCGGTCGCTGATCTCCTGCTCCGTCAGGTCGGTCTGCGCCGGCAGCTTCGACCACAGGCCCCACAGCGCCAGCACCTGGTCCCCTCGCTTCGCCGGCCAGCGCAGCAGCCGGCCCTTGGCGTCGAAGCAGTCCCGCAGGCGCTTCAGGCGCTTGAGGTCCACCGGTTCAGCCGCGGGAGCCGCCGGTTCCGACGCCGGGATGCCGACGGGCGCTTCGGCCGTCTCGGCGCGCATCTGCTGGAAGTTCCGCGCGCCGGCCGCACGGGCCAGGATGTTCAAGAACTCCAGGTGGCCCGGGATGGTCTCGCGTTCCAGCAACTGGCTCCGCAGCGAGCGGGCAAGGCTGGACACGTCCGGGGCGTGGAAGGGTATGGCTTGTCTCGACATGATCTTTCCCTCGCGCGCCGTTTCGCAGGGATGAACGGTGATCGCCCTTCCGATCTGGCACGCTGGGAGTGTCAGTCGATGTCTAGGTGCAGGTTTAGCGTACCCTTGCGGGCGGCGATGCCTCGGTGAACTGCGGACCGGTGTTCGCTGGATAGAGCGCGGCGGTGGGCGACGTCAAGCCGCCCGGGACCGCCCCGTCCTTCGACGAGCTCAGGATGAGGCTACCTGGAGGTCGAGCGAAGCCGGCGTCAGACCTGCCGCTTCCGCCGTGAGGCCCACGCGCCGACCTCCACAATCGTCCTCATCCTGAGCCTGTCGAAGGACGAGGACGACGCAACAGGGCGGCCCACGCGAAAGGCCCGCTCGGAATGGCCGCCCTACTTCTTCCCCGTCAGCTCCCGCACCAGCCGCTGCTGCCCGTACGCCTTGTCCAGGGTGTCGGTGATCGCCGCCGCGGACACCACCACCGAGCGGTTCACGCGCGGGTCGTAGCCGAAGGCGTTGCGC
>DASPLM010000390.1:0-6744 GCA_035627575.1 Caulobacteraceae bacterium
CCGCATCGTCGAGCCGGTGATGGCCGGGCTCGAGCCCGCCGCCCGGGACAAGCAGTACCTGGGGTACAGCGACGCCGGAGCCATGTTGGGCGCGCTGTATGGACGGGGCTTCGAACGGCTGGCCCACGGGCCCATGGCCAACGACATCCGGCGCACGAACGGGGAAGCGGCCGCGACCCGGGCCCTGGCCTGGCTGGTCGACGCCGACGTCGCGAGCCTGGAGCCCAGCGCCGCGTCGAGCAAGGCGCCGACGGCGGCGTTCAACCTCATGATGCTGTCCAGCATCGTCGGCACGCCGTGGCAGCCGGACCTGGCAGGACACATCCTCTATCTGGAGGAAGTCTCGGAATACATGTACCGAATAGACCGCGCCCTGTTCCATGTCATGAGCAACGAACGCCTGCGCCGCATCGCCGGACTCCGGCTGGGGCGCTGCTCGGACGTGCCTGAGAACGACCCCGACTTCGCCCAGACCGAGGAGGAGATCGCCCGCTACTGGTGCGATCGCGCGGGCGTTCCCTACCTCGGCCGCGCCGACATCGGCCACGATGCCGGCAACCGCATCGTGCCGTTCGGACGGCCCGCCTAGCGCAGGGTCTCGCGGGCGATGACCATCTGCTGGATCTGGGACGAGCCCTCGTAGATCCGGAACAGGCGCACGTCGCGGTAGAAGCGCTCGATGCCGTAGTCGGCGATGTAGCCGGCGCCGCCGAACACCTGCACCGCCCGGTCCGCCACGCGTCCCACCATCTCGGAGGCGAAGTACTTGGCCGCCGCCGCTTCCAGGGTGATCGCGGCGCCCTGATCCCGCTTGCGGGCGGTCTCCAGCATCAGGGCGCGGGCGGCCATGGCTTCGGTCCGGCTGTCGGCGATCATGGCCTGGACCAGCTGGAACTCGGCGATGGGCTTGCCAAACTGACGGCGCTCCCTGGCGTAGGCGACGCAGTCGGCGATCAGGCGCTCGGCCGCGCCGACGCAGACGGCGGAGATGTGCAGCCGGCCCCGGTCCAGCACCTGCATGGCCACCTTGAAGCCCTGCCCCTCGGCGCCCAGCCGGTTCGCGGCGGGGACCCGCACGTCCTCGAAGACCACGTCGCAGACGTGGGCGCCGTGCTGGCCCATCTTCTTCTCGGGCTTGCCTATCGACAGGCCGGCCGAGTCCGCAGGCACGAGGAAGGCCGACACGCCCCGGGCGCCAGGCTCGGATGGGTTGGTGCGGGCCATGACGGTGAAGAGGCCCGCCTTGTCCGCATTGGTGATGAAGCGCTTGGAGCCGTTCACGACGTAGTGGTCGCCGTCGCGGACGGCCCGGGTCTGCACCGCCGCGCTGTCTGACCCCGCCTCCGGTTCCGTCAGGGCGAAGGAGGTGACCAGTTCGCCCGACGCGATGGCCGGCAGCCAGTGCGCCTTCTGCTCGTCGGTCCCGAACATCACCAGCCCTTGGCTGCCGATGCCGACGTTGGTGCCGAACACCGAGCGGAAGGCCGGGCTGGTGCGGCCCATCTCGACCGCGACCAGACACTCCTCCTCCATGGTCAGGCCAAGGCCGCCGTACTCCGGGTCGATGGACAGGCCGAACAGGCCGAGCTCGCGCATCTCGGCCACGACGTCGTCCGGAACGGCGTCGTCCTCGGCGACCTTGCCCTCCAGCGGGCGCAGGCGTTCGGTGACGAAGCGACGGACCGTGTCGATCAGTTGCTCGCGCGTTTCGAGGTCGAGGGCCACGGCGTTTCCCCTTGCGTGAGCGGGGCCTCGGCCGCCGCCGCTAGCTGTTCGGTCGCGCAGACTTATCAGCGTTCAGGATCGCCGGCAAAATTACCTCCGCCAGCAGCCGGTCCGCCGGCGCCTCGGCCGCGCCGTAGGCGCCGCCGGTCGTGACCACGACCAGGTCCAGGTCCCTGACCACCCAGATGTTCTGCCCGCCGTCGCCGTGCATCAGCAAGGTCTCGATCTTGACCGGCCCGGCGTCGGTCGCGACCTCGTAGGTCCGGTGGCGGACGCCGAAGCCGAAGGGCTCCCCGTCGACGACGCCGTAGCGGCCGGTCATGCCCTGGACCCATTCCTCGCTGAGCACCGGCTTGCCCAGCCAGCGGCCGTCGTCCTTCAGCATCAGGCCGAGCTTCATCATGTGGCGGGGGCGCAGCCAAACCTCGCCGCGCTGGTGCGCCTGCTTCCGCGCCAGCAGGAACGGCCAGCGGAAGTCGTCGCTGTCAATGCCGAGCGGGCGGAACAGGTGCTCGCCGGCGACCTGGCGCATACGCTTCTGCGAGGCGCGCTCGACCACCCGGCCGGCGACGATCACACCGGCGGTGCACCGCGCCGCCTTCGCGCCGGGCTCGGCGACCATCGGCGCTTGCATGAAGGTGCGGCCCCAGTCCTCACTGTCGAAGAAACTCGCGGCGTTCACGGCGGAACCCGGCCGCGCGTCGTCGCAGTCGACCCCGGAGCGCATCGACAGCAGGTGGGCCAGGGTGATCTTCTCGCGGCGGGGGTCCTCGCGGCGCCGGCCGCGGTAACGCATGTACGGCGCGACGGCCGCGTCCGCGCCGGGGATCATCCGCGCCTCTATGGCCGCGCCGACAGCCATGGCGATGACGCCCTCGGTGAGCTCGCGCATCGGGTGCGGGCGCTCGCGGTGGTAGCCGTAGAAGTACTCCTCCATGACCAGCCGGTCGCGGCGCGAGACGAGCACCGCGTGGACCTCCGGCCAGGTTCCGTCCTCCACGCCGCGGACGATGCGCTCGACCACGGCGGGCTCCAGGGTGAAGGGCGCCGCCTCCCCCATGCCGACGCCGTCCTCGATGTTCTCGGGCGCCTGGTAGGCGTAGAGCCGGTCCGCGCGCCAGAACCGCGCCGGGCGCGGGGTCAGCAGGTCGCGCGACTCCGGGTTCATCAGGCGGGTGCGCCGCTCGTGCCGCTCGCCGTCGCGGGTGAAGCCGCGCACCAGCGGTCCGAGGCGATAGAAGGTGAAGGTCTCGCCCTCCGCCGTCGCGAAGACGTCGCCGCCCTGCTCCGTCAGCGGATGCTTCACCTCGTCGATCACGGCGTAGAGCCGTCCCTCGTGCGCCAGGATGTCGACAGAGCGGTCCTCGTCGAGCGCGTAGGTCCCCTCGTATTGCCACAGGCCGGTGAGGACCACGGCCTCGGCGACCACGGGGGCCGCCGGGCCCTGGCCGGCGGGACTCTCGGCGGGCGCGGGCGAGGCCGCCAGCACGGCGGCGGCCAGGGCGAGGATCAGCGGCGCCCTGCGCGCGACGTCGGCCATGTAGTCGTTCCCCCGAGGCGAACCGCGCTTCGGCGGCGTTTCGGCGGGAAAGGAGCATCCGCGCCGCTCGGACGCAAGGGTCGCGCGCTCAGTGCGACGACGGCGCCGCCTTCATGCCAAGTCGCGATTTCAGTTCCTGCAGGTACGGCCGCCCCACCGGCACCTCGACCCCGGACGCCAGCGACACCGAGGTCAGGCCCCAGGACCGCCGCTTCAGCCCCGTGACCGCCTTGAGGCTGACGATGGCCGAGCGGTGCACCCGGAAGAACTGGGCGGGGTCGAGCTGTCTGGACAACGCCTGCAGCGTGACGCGGCTGAGATGGCTGCCGGCGTCGGTGTGGATGCGGACGTAGTCCCGCTCGGCTTCCAGCCATTCGATCGAGGCCACCGGCACCCGCACCCGGCCGCGCGCGTCGGTCACCCACAGGGACCGATACGGATCGGCCTGGACGGAGCCGGAGGCGGACTCGCGCCGCACCGTGTCCAGCAGGGTCCGCAGCTCCGCCGCCCGTTCCTCCGCGGTGGACTGGGAAATGCGTGTGCGGGCGCGTTCAACGGCGGCCCGGACCCGCTCCACGCTCGCGGGCTTCATCAGGTAGTCCACGGCGGCCAGTTCGAAGGCGTCGACGGCGTACTGGCCGAAGGCGGTCAGGAAGATCACCGCCGTCCCGCCCTCGTGCGCGAGGGCGTCGGCCAGCTCGATGCCGTCCATGGAAGGCATTCGTATATCGAGGAAAACCAGGTCGGGCTTCAGGCGGCGGATGAGCTCCAGGCCGGCGCGTCCGTCGTGGGCGGACCCCACGACCTCGACCGCGGGCACGCCGCGCAACGCCAGCTCCAGCCGCTCGACGGCCAGCGGCTCGTCCTCGACGATGGCGATCCGCAACGCCTGCATCATCCCCCCTCCGCCGGCAGCACGATGCGGGCGCAGTAGCCGTGGTCCGCCTTGCCGTGGGAGAACCCCGCCCGGTTGCCGTAGGCGACTTCGAGCCGACGGCGGACGTTCTCCAGCCCCACGCCCAGGCTGGGCGCCTCGCTGACGGCGCCGTCGCCGTCGTCGCACACCTGGATCTCGACCTGGTCGCCGAGACGCCTGGCGGCGAGGGTGATGGTCACCGGACCGGAGGATGGCGCCACGGCGTACTTCACGGCGTTCTCGATCAAGGGCTGCAGGATCAGGCTCGGCACCAGCGTCTGCTCCGTGTCGGCGTCGACGCGCCGCACGAAGCGCAGGCGCTCGCCGAACCGCGCCTGCTCGATACGCAGGTACTCCTCCTGAGCCCGGGCCTCCTCGCGCAGGGGCACGGCCTCGTCCGGCGAGCGGGCGAGCGAGTAGCGGAGGAAGCCGGACAGGGCGAGCAGCATCTGCTCGGCCCGCTGGGTGCGCTGCTGCAGCACGAGGGAAGACAGGGCGTTCAGGGTGTTGAAAAGAAAATGCGGATTGATCTGGTAGCGCAGCATCCGGTTCTGCGCATCCGCGGCCAGGGCCTGGGCCTCCAGGAGCCGCAGCTCGTTCGCGCGCAGCCGCTCGCTATAGGTGGTGGTCAGGTACATGCACGACCAGGTCAGGAAGACCCACAGGAACGACTGGGTGTTCACGATGGCCGTCGTCGCCCACGACTGGGTTCGCGCCGGCATGAGGTGGGCCGGGAGCAGGTCCTGGATCACCAGCGAGCCGACGGCGTCGAGTGCGCCCGCCACGACGGAACCGATCAGGACCAGCAGCATCTGTACCGACAGGGGGCGGTGAACGTGCGGTCTGAGGAACAGGTAGAGGCCGCCGCAGATCAGGGCGCCGAAGGCGCACATCAGGGCGCGCGGTCCGACCTGCGGCCAGAACGGCAGCACGCTCCACAGGGAGCGGACCGTGTAGAGCGTGAACACGCACAGCCACAGGCCCACCGTCAAGGTCAGGGCCGGGTGTGGTCGCGGCAGCCTGTCGATCACGCGCACCTCACGCCCCCCCTGCCCCGCCGAAGCAAGACCGTCATTCGCCGACCCTAGCCGGTTCTTCGTCCCGGCGCCGGGTCGGTCGCTGCAATTCCTCGGTCGCCCGTCGCACGTCGAAAGCACGGGCGCAGGCGATCGGCGACTTTTGACCCGCGCACCGCCGACTCGAGTTGGTTTCGCTGGTGCATCGGAAGTCAGTGAGACACGGGGACGTCGGATGACCATCGTCTTGAGGGCGCAGATCACCATCGACCTGCAGGCCGAGGATTTCGTCTGCGCCGCGGACCATCAGCGGCGGATCGAAAGCCTCATGGGCGCGATCCGCGACGTCTACCAGGAGGCCGCCCTCGAGTTCCGCGAGCGCAGGCCCCGGCCGGCACGCACGCTCGGCGAACGGCGGCCGATCCGCCACTACACGGGCGTCGTCGCCGAATACGAGGACCAATGATGCGCCGCCGCCGCAACAGCCTGCTGCAGGCGCTGGAGCGCTTCCGCGCGCTCGACCCGTCGCTGGTCATCACCGACCTGCTCGTCTTCCTCTACGTCTGCGAGAACGAGGGCCTGAACGTGAAGGAGCTGGCCCAGGTCTCCCGGCTGACCGAGGCGACCGCCTCCCGGCGGGCGCGCGTGCTGGCCGGACCGGATGCTCCGGGCGCCATGGCGCCGGCGCTGGGCCTGCTCGAGGCGTTCCAGGGCGAGGACGGCCGGGCGCGGCTGATCTTCCTGACGCGCAAGGGGCAGGCGATGCGCGACGAGCTGGAACAGATCATCGCCGCCGCCGACCCGATCACCCGCTTCGCCCGCGACCGCGCCGCCTGACCCCTCTGGCGGTCGCGCGCGAGGCCCTCCGGATCCCCGTCCGGAGGGCCTTTTCCTTTGCGGCTAGCGGATGCGCGCGGCGGCGAAGGCGATCGGGGGGCCGACCACGGTCATGTGGATGACCATTTGGACCAGCAGCCGCCCGACATCGGGCGACACACCGACAGCGGCGTTCGACAGCGGCACCACGATTGCGTTCATGATCGAATAGACGATCAGGCCCAGCACCACGCCGCACGGCAGGGGCTGGCGCCACAGGAACTCCATGCGCCGCGCCGCGGCGACGTAGATGGCGGCGACGACCAGCAGGATGGCGAAGTGCAGGGCCGCGCCCAGCAGGGCGACAGGAACCCCGCCCTGGAAGGCCGCACGGCCCAGCAGCCCGCTGGCGATGGCCTGCCCGACCACCATGAAGCCGGCCCCCGAGGCGAGGACGGCGGCGACGTAGTCCAGCGCTCCGGCGGCGAGGCCGCCGACCAGCGCGGCCTTCAGGCCCGGCGGAGCGCCGGCGGCTTGAAGCATCGACATGAGCATCTCCGAAAGAAGAAGGGCGGCGGACCGGAGTCCGCCGCCCGAGTGCAGGGCCGGTAAGCCTAAAAGCGCAGCTTGGCCGAAACCGAGAAGGTCCGTCCCAGCACGCGGTAGACCTGCGGATCGGTGTTCCCCTGCCCGCCGAAGGCGCCTTCGGACGTCTGCGGCGCCTCCTCGTC
>DASPLM010000391.1:0-2354 GCA_035627575.1 Caulobacteraceae bacterium
GTGGTCATGGCGAGGGGCCCAACACCCGATCCCATCCCGAACTCGGCCGTGAAAACCCTCAGCGCCGATGGTACTGCGTCTCAAGACGTGGGAGAGTAGGTCGCCGCCAGGTCTTCAAGGCGCACACCACCGCACCGGATCACAAGCAAACGCTCTTCACGCAAACGCCGACGCCCGCCGCTCACTCCAAGCGGCGGGCGTCGGCGTTTCCGCGTGCACTCACCGCTGATGGTTGCGGCGTGACGCGACCATCCCGGCCAACGCCGCGGCAACCCTCTCGATGGGCGTGCGCCACGACTCGTCCGGTCCGCGGGCCGCCATCCGCATGCTGGGATACCAGGGCAGGCCCTCGGTCCCCAGGCACGTCCAGCCCACCTTGCGGGCGATGAGCAGCCATGTCGGAACCCCCACCGCCCCGGCAAGCGCGTGCACCGAGGTGGACACCGCGAGTTGCACGTCGAGCGCCTTCAACAGGGCGGCGACGTCGTCGAGGTCGTTCCACATGTCGATGTCGTCGAAGGTGTGGATGTCCACGCCGAAGCGGTCGCGAGCCAGCGACACCTCCTCCGTCGCGTCGCTGTACTGCATGTTTATGAAGGTGAGGCCGGACAGGCGCAGCACCGCTTCCCAGTCCTCGATCCGCGTGTAGTAATGGCTGCGGGCCTGCACCCTGGTCCCACCGCGCCAGTGCAGGCCGACGTAGGGGCCGGGGCCGATGGCTTCCAGGCGGTTCCGCCAATGGGCGACGCGGGCGGGATCCGGGCGGAGGAAGCCCCGGTGGTCGGGGAAGTCGGCCAAGGTCCGGCGGAACAGGCGGGGCAGGCTGCCGATCGGCAGGTGGACGTCGATGTCGTCGCGCGTCAGGTCGGCACCGGCATCCTCGACGGTGATCCGCATGTGCGGAAACGAGCGCGCGAAGAGGGCGCGCAGCTTGGGCGAGCCCTCATAGGTGATGTGGGCGCCCAGCCGCTCCAGGTCGGGGAAGCAGGAGGCGAAGAGGATTTCGTCGCCGACGCCCTGTTCACGCCAGAGCAGGAGGCGCTTGCCGCTCAGGTCGGAGACCCCGTCCCATCGCGGCTGCCGGAACTGCCGGCCGTTCAGCGTGCCGCCGGCGCGGCTGCCGCGGGCCTCGTCGCCGGCCAGCCAGCGCAACTCGTACTTCTCCCAGCCGACATCGAGGTCGCCCAGCACGAGCCGGGCCATGCCCTCGTTCCATTCGCTGCCGGCGAACGCCGGGTCGGCGCGCTGCGCCCGGAGGAAGCAGGACAGGGCGTCCTCCGGATGACCGCGTTCCAGGAAGTTGCCGCCGAGGTTGGACAGGGCGCTGGCCAGAGCGGGTTGCAGGCATACGGCCGCCCTTTGGCAGAGGAAGGCGTCGTCCAGTTCCCCGCGATGCTGAAGGACGTTGCCGAGGTTGGTCAGGGCCTCGGGCAGCGCCGGGTTCAGACGCAGGGCATCGGCGTAGCGCTCCGCCGCCTCGTCCAGCCGGCCGGTTTCGAACAGCATCAGCCCCAGGTTGCTGACGGTCTCCGCGTCGTTGGGCCGCTGGCGGACCGCGTCCTCCAGGCAGCCGATCCCCTCGTCCCGGCGCCCCAGCCGGTACAGCACCACGCCGAGCTTGGCCAGGGCCTCGGGAAAGATCGGCCTCGCGCGCAACGCGCTGGTGTAGTGAATGGCGGCTTCGTCCAGCCGGCCGAGCTTCTCAAGCGCCGCGGCGAGGCCGAAAAACGCCTCGGGAACGGGCGGCCCGATGGTCAGCGCCTTGCCCAGGCACTTGACGGCGAGGGGGAAGACCTGACCGTGGAAGGCGACGGTGCCCAGCAGGTAGAGCGCGTCCAGGTTCTCGGGCTCCGTGTCCAGCACGTGGCCGAGAACGCCCGCGGCTTCGGCCAGACGCCCGGACTGGAAGAGGGCCCGGGCGGTGCCGATCATCCCTCCGATGTCGGGCGGCGCGTCGTCGCTGTGCTCTTCGTTCATCACGGTGTTCCGCTGGCGGGGGCGGAGCACTATACGGAAAAGCGCGGCGACGTTTCCACAGGGCGTGGAAAGCGCCGTCAGGCGATCCCGCGGATGAACAGGGCGACGGCCTTGGCGACGTAGGCGTCGCGCTCGGCCTCGCCGGGGGCATCGCAGACCCCCAGCATCAGCGCGCAGTGCACGCCGCCCTGCATGGTCGCCAGGAACTGCGTGGCGACGAAGGCCGGGTCGTCGGCCCTGATCAGGCCGCGGGCGGCGGCGCGCTCGAAGAGGGCGACGAAGGCGGCGATCGCCTTCTCCGGCCCGGCCTGGAAGAACAGGCGCGCCGCCTGCGGCACGCGGGTCGCCTCGCCGGTCACCGACTGGTGCATCTTGAT
>DASPLM010000392.1:0-10425 GCA_035627575.1 Caulobacteraceae bacterium
CGTGAACCTGCGCTTCGACGTCAATGACCACCTCGTCCTGCGCGGAGCGGTCACGACGGCGATCGGGCGGCCGAACTACGAGAACCTCGCGCCCTACACGGTGGTCGTCACCTCCGACAACGAGGTCGAGATGGGCAACCCCGACCTCGAACCGCTCCGCTCGGTCAACTTCGACATTGCCGCGGAGTACTACCTGGGCAATCGCGGCATCCTCTCCGCCGCCGTGTTCCACAAGGAAATCTCGGATCCGATCTACTTCACGACCACCGAGGAGACCGGCGTGTTCGCCGGCCAGGCGCTGGTGGACGCGGAGGTGACGCGGCCGGTCAACGCCGAGGAGGCCACCGTCACCGGCGTCGAGTTCAACGCTCAGTACGAACTCAGCTTCCTGCCCGCGCCGTTCGACGGGCTGAGCGTGGGCGGCAGTCTGACCTTCGTCGAATCCGAGGCCAGCGGCATTCCGGGCCGCCCCGGCGAGACCCTGCCGTTGGCGAACCAGTCGGACCAGGTCGCCTCCGCCCAGGTCACCTACGAGAAGCACGGCCTCTCGGCGCGGGTCGCCTACACCTACCGCTCGGCCTACCTGCTGGAGCCGGGCGGCGACACCGACGAGGACCTGTACGTCGACGACTTCAACCAATGGGACGCGCGTATCGGCTACGCCTTCACGAGCAACGCCTCGATCTTCGTGGAGGGCAGCAACCTGAACAACGCGGCGAACCGCTTCTACCTCGGACGTCCCGGACGGGTGGACGAGAACGAGATCTACGGCTGGAGCCTGCGGACCGGCATCCAGCTCAGCTTCTAGCCTTCCTCCCCGGCCCTCTCTCGCCTCGCGGTCCTCCTGAAGCCGCGACGCGAAGGCCAACTCGGGCGGCTCCCTCGCGGGGGCCGCCCGTCTTCTTTTCAGGCGAGGCGCACCACCGACCCGCTGCGCGCCGACTCCGCGGCCGCCTCGGCCAGCACCAGCGCCTGAACGCCGTCGCGATAGCCGATGGCCGGCGTCGCCCCGCCCATCACCTCGGCGAAGTGATCCATCTCGCGGCGGTAGGCCTCGGCGTAGCGGTCGAGGAAGAAATTCTGGAAGCGGTCCGCGCGGGCGCCCTCCTCGCTCCAGACCTGCAGGGTGCTTTCCAGCACATTGTCGGCCCGCGCCATGCCCCCGCTGGCGAAGGCCTCGACGCGCTGGTCGTAGCCGAAGCCGCTGCGGCGGCTGTTGGAGATGACGCACAGCTTGCCCGAGGCGGTCCTGAGCACGGTCCGCGCCGTGTCCACGTCGCCCAGGCGGCCGATCTCCGAATCGACTAGGCAGGCCCCGAAGGCGAACACCTCGACCGGCTCCTCGTCCAGCAGCCAGCGCGCCATGTCGAAGTCGTGGATGGCCATGTCCTTGAACAGCCCGCCGCTGACGGCGACGTAGCTGGGCGGCGGCGGCGCCGGGTCGTTGGAGGTGATCTGCAGGCTCTCGAGCCGGCCGACCACGCCGCTCGCGAGCTTGGCCCGCAGCGCCTGGAAGTTGGGGTCGAAGCGGCGATTGAAACCCAGGAACAGCGGGGCTCCCTCGAACTGCGACGCGGCGGATCGAGCCCGTTCCAGGTCCAGGTCGATCGGCTTTTCGCAGAACACCGCCTTGCCGGCGGCGACGGCGCGCAGGCTGTAGTCCAGGTGGGTGTCGGTGGAACTGGCGATGACGACGCCGGCGATGGCGGGGTCGGCCAGGGCCTCGTCGAATCCGGCGACCGGGACGCCGTGGCGGTCCGCCAGCGAGGCCGCCGCCTCCTCTATCGGATCGACCACGCACGCGAGCTCGATCTGCGGGTGCGCCGCGGCGTTGGCGGCGTGGATGCGGCCGATGCGGCCGGCGCCGATGAGGGCGATCTTGAACATGGGCTCGATCTCTATGACTGCAGGCGGACGGGACGGCCGGTGCGGTGGGAGCGGTCGCAGGCGTCGGCCAGCGCCAGCGCCGCGACCCCGTCGGCGAATCCGGCGCGGGGCCGCGCGCCGTCGGCGAGCATGTCGGCGAAATGGTCCATTTCGGCCGCGTAGGAGGCGGCGTAGCGCGACGGGAAGTCGGGGAGGATGGACGACCGCAGCGCCCCCTCCTCCGTTGCGGTCTCGACCGTGTCGCCGCGGCGGTTGTCGATCGCCACCCGGCCGGCGGCGCCGTAGGCCTCGACCCTCTGGTCATAGCCGTAGCCACTGCGCCGGGTGTTTGAGATCACGCACAGGCGCCCCGAGGCGGTCCGGAGCAGGGTGCGGGCCGTGTCCACATCGCCGAGGCGGCCGATCTCCGGATCCACCAGGCAGCTGGCGGTCGCGTACAGCTCCACCGGCTCCTCGCCCAGCAGCCAACGGGCGAGGTCCAGGTCGTGGATGGTGAAGTCGCGGAACAGGCCGCCGCTGGTGGGGATGAAACCGGGCGGAGGAGCCGCCGGGTCGTGGTTGACGATGTGCAGGGTCTCGAGCGCACCGACGGCGCCAGCGTCCAACGCTCTTTTCAGGGCCGCGACGTCGGGGTCGAAGCGGCGGTTGAAGCCGAGCAGGAGCGGCGCGTCGCCGAGCCGGGGCGCGGCCGCCCGGGCCTTGTCCAGGTCCAGGTCGATCGGCTTCTCACAGAACACCGCCTTGCCCGCGGCGGTCGCCGCCAGGCAGTGCTCCAGGTGCATGTCGGTGGAGCTGGCGACGACGACGCCCGCGATCTCCGGATCGGCGAGGATCGTCGCCAGGTCGGCTGGGCGCGCGCCCAGGGACCCGGCCAGGGCCGCGGCGGACTCGCCGCGATGATCGACCACGTACTTCAGGCGCAGGCGCCGGTCCCGCGCGGCGTTGGCTCCGTGCAGAGCCCCCATCCGGCCGGCTCCGATCAGCGCGACAGACCACATCGGAACGCCCTCCCCAGCCAGAAAACAGAACCAGAATTCCGCGTATCTGGAAAATGGAATTCTGGATAGTGGTTTGAATTCCACTTTCGGAAAATCTATTCTGGTCGAAATCAGGAGCCGCCCCGTGTCCCCGACGCCGACCCCGCCGCAGACCGCCGAGGAGCTCCGCGCGGCGATCCTCGACCGATACGAAGGCCTGAGCAAACGGCTGCAGCAGATCGCTCGCTACGTCCTGGACGAACCCAACGCCGTGGCCCTGGAGACCCTGGCGGTGATCGCCGAGCGCAGCGGCGTGCAACCCTCGGCGATCGTCCGCTTCGCCAAGTCCTTCGGCTACGAGGGTGCGACCCAGATGCAGCGGCTGTTCCGGGACGGCCTGCTGTCGGGCGCCGCCAGCGTCGGCTACAGCGAACGGGTCCGCCAGTTCACCCAGAGCGTGAACGGCCGGGCGGCCGGAGGCCCGGCCGAAATGCTGGCCGAATTCGTCGAGGGCAACACCCTGGCGCTCCGCAACCTGTCCGAGACCGTCGGACGCAAGGAGATGACGGCAGCGGTGAAGCTGATCAGCAAGGCGGAGACGGTCTATGTCGCCGGGTTCCGCCGCTCCTTCCCGGTGGCCAGCTACCTCGCCTATTCGCTGCACCAGGTCGACAAGCGCACCGTCTTCGTCGACGGCGTCGGCGGGTTCATCCGCCAGCAGGTCCACGCCATCGGCCGCGACGACCTGCTGATCGCCATCAGCTACCAGCCCTACGCCGAGGAGTCGGTGCAGATGGTCGCCGAGGCGGTCGCCCGCGGCGCCAAGGTGCTGAGCATCAGCGACAGCCTGGTCAGCCCCGTGGCCAAGCCCGCTACCCTGGCGCTGCAGGTGAAGGAGACGGAGATCCGCAAGTTCCGGACCCTCTCCGCCTCGATGTGCCTGGCCCAGGCCCTGGTCATCGCCTACGCCTTCGAAGCGACCGCCACGGCCTCGAAACGATAATTCCAAACCCTGTAGTGCTGAAACGTATGTTGCAGAATAGAACGACGTGGAATAGACATTACACGGAGTGACGGGTCGCACGGCGGCCGGGCGTGAGACGGAATTTCGATGGCCGAGCCGCAGCACCAGCTGGACCTGATCACGATCGGGCGATCGAGCATTGACCTGTACGGCGAACAGATCGGCGGACGGCTCGAAGACATGGGCTCCTTCGCCAAATACGTCGGCGGCAGCCCGACCAACACCGCCGTGGGGGCCGCCCGCCTGGGGCTGAAGGCCGGCTTGATCACCCGCGTCGGCGCCGATCACTTCGGCCGCTTCCTGCAGGAGGAACTCGCCCTGGAGGGCGTCGAGACGCGTGGCGTCGTCAGCGATCCCGACCGCCTCACCGCCCTGGTGTTCCTCGGCATCCGCGATCCCGACACCTTCCCGCTGATCTTCTACCGCGAGGACTGCGCCGACATGGCGCTGGGCGAGGACGACATCGATCCGGCGCACGTCCGTTCGGCCGGGGCGGTGCTCATAAACGGGACCCACCTGTCCCAACCCGGCGTCCGCGCCGCCTCGCTGAAGGCGGCCACCCTGGCCAGGCAGTCCGGCGGGCGGGTCGTGTTCGACGTCGATTACCGTCCGGTGCTCTGGGGCCTGACCGGGCGCGACATGGGCGAGAACCGCTTCGTCGCCGCCGAGGCGGTGACGCGGGAGCTGCAGGCCGTGCTTCCCCTGTGCGACCTCGTCGTGGGCACCGAGGAAGAGATGCACATCCTCGGCGGATCGACGGAGACGCTCGAGGCCCTGCGCAATATCCGCGCCCTCACCCCGGCCCTGCTCGTCTGCAAGCGGGGGCCCATGGGATGCTCGGCCTTCGAGGGCGACATCCCTGACAGCCTGGACGGGAGCATGGTCGGTCGCGGGTTTCCGGTGGAGGTGTTCAATGTGCTGGGGGCGGGCGACGCCTTCATGGCCGGCTTCCTGCGCGGCTGGTTGCGCGGCGAGCCGCTGGCGACCTGCTGCGAGTACGGCAACGCCTGCGGAGCCATCGTCGTCTCGCGCCACGGCTGCGCCCCGGCCATGCCGACCTGGCCCGAACTGGAGGCCTTCCTGTCGGCGGAGGCGCGGCCCCATCGGCTGCGCGAGGACGTCGAACTGGAGCACATCCACTGGGCCACCACGCGCAAGCGCGCGTACGACTCCCTCGCCGTGCTGGCCATGGACCACCGCAGCCAGTTCGAGGAGCTGGCGGCACGCTGCGGCGCCGACGACGCCCGCATCGGCGCGTTCAAGATGCTGGCGGTACGTGCGGTCGATCGCCTGGCGCAGGGCGACCCCGGGTTCGGCGTGTTGATGGACGGCCGGCATGGCATGCGGGCCCTCGAAGCGGCTGCTTCGACGCCCTACTGGATCGGCCGGCCCATCGAATTGCCCGGCTCCCGTCCTCTGGACTTCGAGGGTGGCGCGGACGTTGGCGTCGAACTGGCGAGCTGGCCGCTGAGCCACACCGTCAAGTGCCTCGCCTTCTACCATCCGGATGACGACGCCGAACTGAAGGCGCGGCAGGAGCGACAGCTGCTCCGCCTGTTCGACGCCTGCCGCGCGACCCGTCACGAACTGCTGGTCGAGATCATCGCCTCGAAGGACGGGCCGGTGGATTCCGCCACGGTCGCCCGGGCCATCCAGCAAATCTACGACATCGGGGTTCGACCTGACTGGTGGAAGCTGGAGCCGGCCGCCGACGCGGCGGCCTGGGCCAACATCGAGACCGCGATCGCCGCCAATGATCCCTATTGCCGGGGCGTGGTGCTGCTGGGCCTCTCGGCGCCGCAGGAGGATCTGCTGGCCTCGTTCGAGATCGCCGCCCGCGTCGGCATCGTGAAGGGGTTCGCCGTCGGCCGGACCATTTTCCAGCAGCCCGCCGAAGACTGGTTCGCCGGTCGCATCGGGGACGACGAAGCCGTGGGGGAACTCGCCACCCGCTTCGAGACCCTGACGAGGGCTTGGCGCGCCGCCCGATCCCTGCAAACTCGCAAGACCCTGCTCAGCGGAGCCGCCTGACGTGCCGTCGATCCGATTGACCGCCGCCCAGGCCATGGTGCGGTGGCTGAGTTCCCAGTTCGTCGAGTGCGACGGCCGCGAGGTCCCGTACTTCGCCGGGGTGTGGGCGATCTTCGGCCACGGCAACGTCGCGGGAATGGGCGAGGCGCTCTACGGCGCCCGGGACGTGCTGCCGACCTTCCGCGCCCACAACGAGCAGGGCATGGCCCACGCCGCCATCGCCTACGCCAGGCAGAAGCGGCGCGAGCGGGCCATGGTCTGCACCACCTCCATAGGCCCGGGGGCGACCAACATGGTCACCGCCGCCGCCCTGGCGCACGTGAACCGGCTGCCGGTGCTGCTGGTGCCCGGCGACGTCTACGCCAGCCGGCGGCCCGACCCTGTGCTGCAGCAACTCGAAGTGTTCGGCGACGCCACGGCCAGCGTCAACGATTGCTTCCGCCCCGTCTCGCGCTACTTCGACCGCATCGTCCGCCCCGAGCAGATCATGGACGCCCTGCCCCGGGCGCTCGCCGTCATGCTCGATCCCGCCGACTGCGGCCCGGCCGTCCTGGCCTTCTGCCAGGATGTGCAGGCCCAGGCCTTCGACTATCCCGAGGCCTTTTTCGAGCGACGCCTATGGCGCACCCGGCGGCAGCCGGCCGATGCGCGCGAGCTGGACGACCTTGCCTCCCTGCTGCTCAGCGCCGAGCGGCCGCTGATCGTCGCCGGCGGCGGCGTGCTCTACAGCCGCGCGGAGGCGGCGCTGACGCGCCTGGCCGAACGGACAGGCCTTCCCGTGGCCGAGACCCAGGCCGGCAAGGGCGTCCTGCCTTGGGACCACCCGAACAGCCTGGGTTCGATCGGGGTCACCGGGTCCGCGGCCGCCAACGCCGCCGCCGCCGAGGCCGACCTCGTCGTGGGGATCGGGACGCGCCTGCAGGACTTCACCACCGGCTCGCGCACCCTGTTTCCCCAGGCGCGGCTGGCCCAGGTGAACGTCGCCGCGTTCGATGCGCACAAGCATGGCGCCCTGCCGGTCGTCGGCGACGCCCGGACTGTCCTGGGGGCGCTCTCGGGGCGGCTGGAGGGCTGGCGCGCGCCGGGCCGAGAGGCCGATCCTGACCGCATGAGGGAATGGAACCGCGCCGTGGACGAAGCCACGGCCGCCGACAATGGATGTGCGCTTCCCAGCGACGCCCAGGTCCTCGGCGCCGTCCGCGCGGCAGCCGACCCGCGCGCCGTGGTGGTCTGCGCCGCCGGCGGCCTTCCGGGCGAGTTGCACAAGCTGTGGCGCGCGCCCGAGGCCGGGACCTATCACGTCGAGTACGGCTTCTCCTGCATGGGCTACGAGATCGCCGGCGGGCTGGGCGTGAAGATGGCCGAGCCGGATCGCGAGGTGTTCGTCCTCGTCGGCGACGGCAGCTACCTGATGCTGAACTCGGAACTGGCGACGGCGGTCATGATGGGCCGCAAGCTGATCGTCGTGCTGCTCGACAACCGCGGCTTCGGCTGCATCAACCGGTTGCAGCGCGCCACGGGCGGCGAGAGCTTCAACAACCTGCTCGCGGACGCCCGCCACGAGGTCATGCCCGATATCGACTTCGTCGCCCACGCGCGCAGCCTCGGCGCCGCGGCCGAGAAGGCTTGCGACATCGGCGAGTTGAAGGCGGCGCTGGGCCGAGCCGTGGCCCGGGACACATCGACCGTCGTGCTGATCGAGACCGATCCGCTGAAGACCACCGAGGCGGGCGGCTGGTGGTGGGACGTGGCCGTGCCGGAGGTGTCGGAGCGGGTCGAGGTCCGGGACGCCCGTATCGCCTACGAGGCCGGCCTGCGCATGAAGAGGGACCTGTCATGAGCATCCGCTTCGGCGTCAGCCCCATCGCCTGGGTCAACGACGACATGCCCGAGCTGGGCGCCGACACCCCCGTCGAGACCATCCTGCGCGATGCCGCCGAGATCGGATTCGAAGGCGTCGAGCTGGGCGGCAAGTTTCCGCGCGACCCGGCCGTGCTGAGGGCGCTGCTCGACAGCTACGGCCTTGCCCTGGTCGGCGGCTGGTACTCCAGTTCCCTGCTGACCCGCGGGGCGGCCGACGAGATCGCCGCGCTCCAGCCGCACCTCGCGCTGCTCAAGGCGCTCGGGTCGGACGTGTTCGTGGTCGCCGAGACCAGCAACGCCATCCACGGCGACAAGGGCCGCGCCATGACGGCGACGCCGCAACTCGACCCCGCCGACTGGGCGGCGTTCGGCCGCGGCCTCAGCGAAGTCGCGGCCTACATCGAGGACGAAGGTCTCAAGTTCGCCTACCACCATCACCTTGGGACCGTGGTGGAGCGGAAGCAGGATCTCGATCGGTTCGTCGAAGCGACCTCGGACAAGGTGGGGCTGACGCTGGACACCGGGCACGCCGCGCTCGGCGGCGTCGACGCCCTGGCCGTGATCCGAGACCATCCCGGACGCGTGCGCCACGTCCACTGCAAGGACGTGCGCGGCGAGGTGCATCGTCATCAGCGCGCCGGCGCACGAAGTTTCCTGGAGGGTGTGCTGGCGGGAATGTTCACGGTCCCCGACGACGGCGACCTGGACTTCGGAGCGGTGATGAAGGCGCTGAAGGCGATCGACTACGCCGGCTGGATCGTGGTCGAGGCCGAGCAGGACCCGGCCATCGCCGACCCGCGGGTCTACGGACAGCGCGGCCTGGATGGCCTGAAGCGGGAGGCCCGCCGCGCGGGGCTGATCTGATGCCCGACCTGCGCATCCGCCCCCGAGCGCCCGACGCCGCCGGCGTCGTGCTGGACGTGACGCCGCAGAGCGCCGGCTGGACGCACGTCGGCTTCCGGGTCTTGAGGCTGGAAGCCGGGCAGACCGCGTCCGGCGGCGAGCCGGAACGGGAAACCTGTCTCGTGCTGGTGGCCGGCTCCGCTGACGTCGAAGCGAGTGGCGAGCGCTTCGCCGAGGTCGGCGGTCGGTCGACGCCGTTTGACGACCGGGCGCCCGGCGCCGTCTATGTTCCCGCCGGCTCTACGTGGTCGGCGACCGCGCGGACGGCGGTCGAGCTGGCCGTCTGCACCGCGCCGGGCCGGCCCGGGGGACGGCCGCGGCTGATCCGCGAGTCCGACATGTCCCGCGAGCGGCGCGGCTCAGGCACGAACACGCGCCACATCCGCAACATCCTGCCCCAGAGCGAACCGGCCGACAGCCTGCTGGTGGTGGAGGTGATCACCCCCGGCGGCCACTGGTCCAGCTATCCCCCGCACAAGCACGACACCGCCGCCGAGGGTGCGGAGACGGCGCTGGAAGAGACCTATTACCACCGCCTCAGCCCGCCCCAGGGCTTCGCCTTCCAGCGCGTCTACACCGATGACCGGAGCCTGGACGAGACCCTGTGCGTCGAGGACGGGGACGTGGTGCTCGTGCCGCGCGGCTACCATCCCGTCGGTGCGCCGCACGGCTACGATCTCTACTACCTCAACGTCATGGCCGGCCCGTCGCGCGAGTGGATATTCCGCAACGATCCCGCCCACGACTGGATCGCCAGAAAGCCGGCCTGACCATGCGACGCATCGAACACTTCTTCGGCGGTCGCAGCGTCGCCGGCGCCTCCGGCCGCACCGCGCCGGTCTACGACCCGAATACGGGCGCCGTACAGGCCGAGGTGTCGCTCGCCTCGGCGACCGAACTGGACCGGGCGGCGGCCGACGCCTCGGCGGCGCAGAAGGGGTGGGCCGCGCAGAACCCGCAGCGCCGGGCCCGCGTGCTGTTCGAGTTCAAGCGACTCGTGGAAGCCCATCGCGGCGAACTGGCGCGCCTGCTGTCGTCGGAACACGGCAAGGTCCTGGCCGACGCCGACGGCGATATCCAGCGCGGGCTGGAGGTGATCGAGTTCGCCTGCGGCATCCCCCACCTGCTGAAGGGCGAGTTCACGCGGGGGGCGGGGCCCGGCATCGACGTCTGGTCCGCCCGCCATCCGCTGGGCGTCGTGGCGGGGATCACGCCGTTCAACTTCCCGGCCATGATCCCGATGTGGATGTTCGGACCGGCCATCGCCTGCGGCAACACTTTCATCCTCAAGCCGTCCGAGCGCGACCCGTCGATCCCGGTGCGGCTTGCGGAGCTGATGATGGAAGCGGGCGCCCCCGCAGGCGTGCTGAACGTCGTGCACGGGGACCGGACCGTCGTCGAGGCGATCCTCGAACATCCGGCCGTCAGGGCGGTGAGCTTCGTCGGCTCCTCGGACATCGCCGAGCGGGTCTATGGGTTGGGCGCGGCCAACGGAAAGCGGGTCCAGGCCATGGGCGGCGCCAAGAACCACGGCATCGTCCTGCCCGACGCCGACCTGGACCAGACGGTGGCCGACCTGCTGGGCGCCGCCTACGGCTCGGCCGGCGAGCGCTGCATGGCCCTGCCGGTCGTCGTGCCGGTCGGGGAGAGGACGGCCGACGCCCTGCGCGAACGCCTGGTTCCAGCCATCGAGGCGCTGCGCGTCGGCGTCTCAACCGATCCCGATGCGCACTACGGTCC
>DASPLM010000393.1:0-2005 GCA_035627575.1 Caulobacteraceae bacterium
CGGCAAGGTGCGCGAGGGAGAGACCGAGATCGGCAACCTCACGGTCGGCCGCTACTTCCTCCACGTCACCGATCCGGGCGCCCACGCCTACTCGGTGAAGTCCGAAGCGACTGACACGCTCAACCTCGAAGTCGAGGAGGGCGAGACCTACTACGTCGAAGAGACGATCAGCATGGGCATCATGGTCGGACGCCCGAACCTCTCGCCGTCGGACCAGGCGAACTTCGACGACGCCTATCCCAAGATGAAGCCCGCCAAGCCGCTGAAAGGCAAGTAGGCGCGCCGTTCGAGCCGACCGGAAGGGGCCGCGCGAGCGGCCCCTTCCTTTTGCGCTCAGGCCTCCTGGGCGATCATCGCGTTGGTCCAGTGCGGATCGCCGGTGACTTCCTCGCCCACCCAGTCCGGCCGATCGAATGGCGCGTCGCGCGTCGGAAGCTCGATCTCGGCCAAGGCCACGCCAGGGCGGGGATGCTCGAAAACGTCCACGGTCCACAGGCTGCCGCCGACACGCACCGGCCACCGCGTCTTGCGCACCACGCCCCCCTCCAGCATGGCCCCGGCCAGGATCGCCGTGGCCTGGTCGGCGGGGACCGGCACGTTGTACTCCGCCCGCTCGCGCCCGTCCGCGTCCACCGCCCTGCCCTTGATCGTCAGCACCGCCTCGTCCCCTTCGAAGCGCACGCGGATCGTCGCCTCGGGGCGGCGTGACAGGTAGCCGGCGCGCATCGGAACGGGCGGACCGTCCACCTGGGCGCGCCAGCCGTCTCCGGTGACCAGGAACTTGCGTTCGATTTCGGTGTGGACGGGCCCGCTCACCGGGGAGCCGCCGGTGCGCCGCCGGCCCGACGATCGCCGGCGAGCATCGAGCGGGTGCGGCGCGCCGCGGCGTCGGCCAGGGCGGTCATCTCGTTCTCGGCGGCGGCGGCCCGGTCGGCAGCAGCCCGGAAGGCGGCGAGGTCCGAGTCGCGGTTGAAATAGATCTGGTTGTTTCGGATCTGCCACCGACCGCGCGATCGCTGCAGCACGGCCATGGCGATATCGATGTTGTTCAAGGCGCGCTCCTGCAGCGCCCACTGGTGGTCGGCCGACCGGCCGCCGCCACCCTCGTCCATGCCGCGCAGGAAGTCCTCGCGATCACGGCGGGACAGGCTGCTGCTTTCCACGGTGGCCCGATACTCGTCGAAGCGCGTGGCCTGCAGGTCCCGGTAATGCTGCACGCGCTCCATGGCGGTGGCCAGGGCCGCGCGCGTGCGGACGAGGCCTGGGTCACGGGCCAGCCGCCGCGGCTGCAGCAGGTCGGGATAGCCGAGGGCGGCGATCTCATCGCGGAAGGCGACGTGGTCGCGGGCGTTCTGGCCGATGAAGGATTTCGTAAGCCGCTCCACCTCGCCGGCCGCGCCCTTGGCGCGCACCGGGGTCTCGATGACCGTCATCGGGCCGCCGGCGTTGATCGCGTAGAGCTTCTCGTAGGCGGCGGAGATTTCGGCCTGAGCGATCTTCTCCTGCTCGGCCCGGGCGTGGCCCTCGACCACGAAGGTGTTGATCAGCAGCAGCCACGCCAACTGGGGCAGGACCGCCGCGCCCAGCAGGCCGAAGAAGTAGGCAGGCCCGCGGTGGGGCTCCCGGCGGTGCACGAAGGAGACGTAAAGGACGGCCCAGACGAACCCGGCGAGCATGAAGCTGCCGCCGGCCACCGATCCCAGCAGGCGGGCATAGCCGCCGCTTCCCTGCGCGATCATGTCCGACCATTGGCCGGTGGCCCCGATCATCCCGCCGACGGCGAGCACCAGCACCACGACCAGCGCCAGCACGAAGGCCAGCATCGTCCCGTCGCCGCGCCGGGGCGGCGCGCCGCGGTCACCGAAATCCGTCGTCATGGTCGCCCCCCGGCGTTGAATGCCGCGAGACTAGAGCCGAGCTCGGCCCGCGGGCAAGCGCGGCGTCGGCCCTCCGGCGGGCGATACGGACAGGCGTGGCGTAGCCGCCACGTGCGGCCGCCGTCGGC
>DASPLM010000394.1:0-3804 GCA_035627575.1 Caulobacteraceae bacterium
GCAGGCGCCGGCCTTCGAAGGGCGAGTTCTTGGACTTGGAGTGCAGCCGCTCCAGGTCGACGACGATCGGGGCGTTGATGTCGACCAGCACCAGGTCCGCCGGCGCGCCCCGGGCGATCCGTCCGCCCGGCAGGCCCAGCAGCTGGGCCGGGGCGATGGTCACCGCGCGCAGCAGGTCGACCAGGTCGTAGCCGCCGTCGTGGTGCAGGTTTAGCAGGGCCGGCAGCAGGGTCTCGAGCCCGACGGCGCCCGGCAGGGCCTCGCTGAACGGCCGGCGCTTGTCCTCGGCCGGAAGGGGCGTGTGGGCCGAGACGATGATGTCGATCAGCCCCTCGGCCACGGCCTCGGCCAGGGCCTGGCGGTCGCGCTCGGGGCGCAGCGGCGGGTCGAGGCGGTAGAAGGTGCGGTAGTCGCCGATGTCGATCTCGTTGAACGACAGGTGGTTGATCGAGCAGGAGGCGGAGACCTCCAGCCCCTTGTCCTTGGCCCGGCGCAGGCTCTCCAGCGCGTCGGCGGTGGAGATCTGGTCGACGAGGAAGCGCGCGCCGGTCTGCTCGACCAGGGCCATGTCGCGCTCAAGCATGATGCGCTCGGCCACCGCGGGCACGGCGGGCAGGCCCAGGCGAGCCGCCAGCTCGCCGCCGGTCGCCGCAGCGCCTTCGCTCAGCCACGGATCGGCCGGGCGGTGGGCCACCAGGGCGTTGAAGGCGCCGGCGTAGCTCAGCACCCGCTGCATCACCTTGGAGTTGACGATGGGGCGGTCGGCGTCGGTGAAGTAGATGGCGCCGGCCTCGTCCATCAGGCCGATCTCGGCCATGCGCTGGCCTTCCAGGCCCCGCGTCGCGGCGCCCGCGACGTGGACGTTGACCAGCTCCAGATCCCGCGCCCGGCGCAGGATGAAGTCCACCACGGCGGGCTCGTCCACCGTCGGGTCGGTGTCGGGCTGCAGCACGATGGAGGTCACGCCGCCAGCGGCGGCGGCGCGGCTGACGGACTTCAGCGTCTCCCGCTGCTCGGCGCCCGGCTCGCCGGACTTCACGCGGGCGTCGATCAGGCCGGGCGCCAGCACCGCGCCGTCGCAGTCGACCACGCGCATCTCCGACGACCCCGCGCCGAGGTGCGGCGTGCGCTGGACGTCGGCGATGACGCCCTCGGCGACGACCACGCAGCCGGGGCCGTCGTAGCCGCTGTCCGGATCGATTACGCGGGCGTTGACGAAGGCGACGGGCGGACTGGCCATGGCGCTCACCGCTCGTTCCCGAGGCGGGCGGCCAGCGACGCCAGCACCGCCATGCGCACCGCCACGCCCATCTCCACCTGGTCCTGGATCAGCGACACAGACAGGTCGTCGGCCACGCCGGAATCGATCTCGACCCCGCGGTTCATGGGCCCCGGGTGCATGACCTTGGCCCCCGGCCTGGCGCAGGCCAGTTTCTCGGCGTCGAGGCCGTAGAAGCGGAAGTACTCACGGGTCGAGGGCACCAGGGCGCCGTCCATCCGCTCCAGCTGCAGGCGCAGCATCATCACCACGTCCACGCCGCTGATCCCGTCGCGCATGTCGTGGAACACCTCCGCGCCCCAGCGGTCGGCGTCGGCGGGCATCAGGGTCGGCGGACCGACCAGGCGCACCCGCGCGCCCATCAGGTTCAGCAGGCCGACGTTCGAGCGCGCCACCCGGCTGTGCAGGACGTCGCCGCATATGGCCACCGTCAGGCCGGACACCGAGCCCAGCGCGCGGCGCATGGACAGCAGGTCCAGCAGGGCCTGGGTCGGGTGTTCGTGCCAGCCGTCGCCGGCATTGACGACGCTGCAGCCGACCTTCTGGGCCAGCAGGGCGGCCGCGCCCGAGGCGCCGTGGCGCACCACCAGCAGGTCTGGCTTCATCGAGTTCAGCGTCACCGCCGTGTCGACCAGGGTCTCGCCCTTGGCCACGGACGAGGTGCGCGGGCTCATGTTGACCACGTCGGCCCCCAGGCGCTTGCCGGCCAGTTCGAAGGAGGACTGGGTGCGGGTGCTGTTCTCGAAGAACAGGTTCACCAGGGTACGGCCCTTCAGCAGGTCCAGCTTCTTCGAAGCCTGCCGGTTCAGCTCGACGAAGGCGTCGGCCAGGTCGAGCAGGGCGGTCACGTCCGGGGGATCCAGGTCCGCCACGCTGTTCAGATGCCGCTCGGGAAAGGCGAAGAGCCGCGCGCGGATCGTCTCGGAGAGGTCGGCGGAGGGGCTCATCGAGAGCCGGTCTTAGGCTGCGTCTAGCTGAAATGGAAGATGGCCAGCAGCAGGGGGATGGTGACGGCGGCCCCGGCGGTGGTGAAGGCGACGATTCCGGCCATCAGGGGCGCGTCCCCGCCCATCTGCCGCGCCAGCACGTAGGAGGCCGCCGCGCCGGGGGCCGCGCCGCAGCACAAGGCCACGCCCTGGGCCAGGCTGTCGCCTCCGAACAGTCGCGTGAACCACCACATCAGGAGCGGCATGACCAGCAGCTTCACAGCGGTGGTCGCGCCGATCACGACCGGCCGCATGGCGGCGTCGCGGAAGCTCAGGCCCGCGCCCGCGATCACCAGGCCCAGGGGCAGGGCGGCGTCGCCCAGCAGGCCGAGCGTCGCGTAGAACGGCTCCAGCGGCGGCACGCCAGCCAGGTTCAGCGCCAGGCCGACCACGCACGACCAGATCACCGGGTTGGCGATCATCGACTTGCCTACAGCGCGCCACCCCGCGCCCTGGCCCTCGCCCCAACGCGACAGCACCAGCACGCACATGACATTGACCACGGGGATCAGCACTCCCAGCACCACGGCCGCCAGTTCCAGTCCGGTCTGGCCGAAGACGGCGCGCACCAGCGGCAGGAAGACGAAGCCGTTCCAGCGGATCGAACCCTGGAACACGCTGGTGAAGGCGGGGCCGGTCTGCTTCAGGAGCGGGCGCAGCAGCAGCACCGCGCCGGCGATCAGGGCGACGCTGACGATGGCCGCCCCGCTCGCGGCCGGCGCGGCGCGGCCGCTGAAGTCGGCTGCCCAGATCGTGGGGATCAGGAAGCCGGGATAGAAGGCGAAATAGGCCAGGCGCTCGACCGGCCGCCAGCTCTCGTCCTTCAGGAACCCGCTGGCCTTCAGCGCCCAGCCCAGCGCGATCAGCGCAAAGACCGGAACGACGCCCAGCAGGATGGCGCTCAACGGGGCGCGCTCCTCTCGGCGTCGGCCAGGCGGTCCAGCGCTCCCTGCAGGATGTAGGCGGCGGCCGCCCGGTCCACGACCTCGGCGCGCTTCGACCGCGTCAGGTCCGCCTCGTCGATCAGCATGCGGTTGATGGCGGCGCTGGAGAGGCGCTCGTCCCAGAAGGCGATGGCCAGGTCCTCGCGCAGGCGCAGCAGATTGCGGGCGAAGGCGCGGCAGGACTGGGCGCGGGGCCCCTCGGTCCCGTCCATGTTCACCGGCAGTCCGATGACGATGCCGGAGAGGCGCCGCTCCTCCATGATCCGGAACAGGCGGTTGGCCTCCTCGGTGAACTTGGTCTTGCGGATCAGCTCCAGCGGCGAGGCGATGGTGCGGGTCGCGTCGCACACCGCCACGCCGATGGTCTTCTCGCCCAGGTCCAGGCCGGCCCAGCCGGTGTAGGCGGGCGTGACGGCGGGCAGGTCCAGCAGGTCGATGACGGGCATGGCGCGGGCGGTAGGACTGGCGCGCCTCCGAGTCAAAGGACAAAGTGCGTGGGAACCGAGGAAACGCCAATGATCCGCGTCGCCGTTGTCCTGCTCGCCTTCGCCCTGGCCGCCAGCGGCTGCGGCAAGGTGGCCCGCAACGCGGACGG
>DASPLM010000395.1:0-8832 GCA_035627575.1 Caulobacteraceae bacterium
CGGGTGGCCGAGCGCCCAGGCATAGGGGGCAGGCGCGTGCCAGAGCCACAGGGTCGCGGCGTGGATGAGGAGCCAGGGCCAGGCGCCGCCGCTTCCTCGACCTCGACCGAGGGCCGCCGCCAGCAGGGGAGCGGCGACGGCGACCAGCAGGGTGTGGTGCGCCACGCGGGCCGAGAACAAGGCCGAGGACAGGTTGCAAAGAGGGGAAACGAAGGAGACCAGCAGGACCGCTACAGCCGCGGCGAAGGCGGCCCGTCGAAGGCTGCCGGCCCTGCGCGCAGGACCGAATGTCCAGGCGGTGACCAGGAGCGCCATGGCAGCCAGCAGCCATGGATCGAAATTCCACCGCGCCCACAGGTCCACAGGTGCGGGCGGGGCGCCGCAGTAGGGATCGAAGGCATAGACGGCTGGTGTCATGTCGTCCCTGCGCCGGCCCGCTCATCAGCTTGGCTGTCAGGAGAACTGCATCGCGGCCAACGGGTTCCGGGCCGGAGCTGAGGAACCTGCCGTCAACGGCGCCGTTCAACCGCCATGCCCAGCGCCCTCGAACAGACCTTCCAGCCCCCGCCCGAAGCGGAGGCGTTCTATGTGGAGGGCCTCAAGCTGCTGGCGGAGAGCGGCATCCCCTTCCTCCTCTCCGGCACCTATGCGGTCACCTCCTACACGGGCGTGGTGCGGCCGACGAAGGACCTGGACATCTTCTGCAAGGCCGGGGACTACCCCCGCATCCTCGCCTTCTTCCAGGAGCGCGGCTACGGCATCAGCGTCGAGGACGAGCGCTGGCTGGCCCGGGTCCACCAGGGCAAGTACTTCTTCGACGTCATCTACGCCGCCAAGACCGGCGAGATCGTCATCACCGACGAGTGGTTCGAGGACGCCCCCGAGATCGACGTCTACGGGACCAACGTCCGCATAACCAAGCCGACCGAACTGATCTGGTCGAAGATCTTCGTGCAGGACCGCTACCGTTACGACGGAGCGGACGTGGCCCACGTCATCCTCAAGCAGCACGAGGCCATCGACTGGAAGCGGCTGATGACCAACATGGAGCTGCACTGGGAGGTGCTGCTCTCCAACCTGATCAACTTCCGCTACATCTACCCCAGCGAGCGTGACCTCATCCCGCGCTGGGTCATGGACGAACTGCTGGCGCGCCTGGCCGCCCAGCTCGAGATGCCTCCGTCGATCATCAAGGTCTGCCGCGGCCGCCTGTTCAGCCCGCGCGACTACATCACCGACATCACCGAGTGGGGCTACGCCGACATGACCGGCCGAGGCCTCGAGGAACGCCATGACCCCGTACAGTGACGCCACCGTCGAGCGGCCGCTGCGCGTGGCGGCCATCGGCGACCTGCATGTGCGGGAGGCGCACGACCAGCCCTATCGCGAACTGTTCGCCGAGGTCTCGCGCCAGGCCGACGTGCTGGTCCTGTGCGGCGACCTGACCAACTACGGCAAGACGGAAGAGGCGCGTATCCTGGCCGACGACCTGCGCGCGGCGACCATCCCCGTCGTCGCCGTGCTGGGCAACCACGACTACGAGTGCGGACAGCCCGAGGTGGTGAAGCAGCACCTCTCGGACGTGGGCGTGAAGGTGCTCGACGGCGGGGAGGCGTACGAGATTCACGGCGTCGGCTTCGCCGGCTGCATGGGCGCCATGGGCGGCTTCGGCCGCGGCATGCTCAGTTCGTTCGGCGAACCGGCGGTGAAGGCCTTCGTGCACGAGTGCGCCGAGGAGAACATGAAGCTGGAGACCGGCCTGCGGATGCTGCGCACCCCGCGGACCGTGGCTGTGCTCCACTACGCCCCGATCCCGGAGACCTTGCATGGCGAGCCGCTGGAAATCTTCCCGTTCCTCGGCAACTCACGCCTGGCGGAGACGGTGGACCGGTTCGACAACGTCTGCGCCGTCGTCCACGGCCATGCCCACAAGGGCGTGCACTACGGCCGCACGCCTCGCGGGGTGCCGGTCTACAACTGCGCCCAGATGGTCGTGATGGCCGAGCACGGGCGGCCGTTCGCCCTGATCGACGTCTAGACCGCTTCCTGAGGACGCAGCGACGCGCGTCGGCGGCCCAGGGTCCCGGCCCAGGGCTGGATCACCCGCTGCAGCGGCATGTCGAGCCAGAAGTGGTACGCGATCGCGAAACCGACCGCGAACAGCACGCCCAGCACCCAGGCGGCCCACTGCACGGGCTCGCTCCAGCCGAAGCGATCGGAGGCGACCTCGGCCGCGCCGAACCAGGCGATCCGCACGACCTCGTTGGAGATGAACATCGAGAAGGAGACCAGGGCGAGCTTCTCGACCAGGGCCGACCTCTTCACCACCGGGATTGCGCCGGCGGCAAGGATGATGAGCGAGATGAGCGTGATCGAGATCAGGCTGAACTTGCCGAAGTACTGGAAGCCGGCCAGGGCGACGGCGGAGAGCAGCAGCACCCAGCCGGCCAGCTTCGGCGGCACGTAGACCTTGGCCGCAAAGTGGGCCAGGCCCATGCCCAGCAGGAACAGCGGAAAGGCGCGGAGAAAGCCGTACTTCATCGGCATCTGGTAGACGGGGTAGCCCAGCACGACCCAGGTGAAGACGTTGGCGAGCAGGTAACCCACCACGGCCAGCGCCAGCACGGTCCACGGCGAGAGGTTCGCCATGCGGCGCGCCACCACCGGGAAGAAGACGTAACAGCCCAGCAAGGCCGAGATCGACCAGACCGGCGCGTTCCAGCCGAGCCCGCCGGGGACGCCATAGGACTGCACCAGGAAGAACTGGGCAGGATACTGGCTCCAGTCGAACCACTCGGGATTGCTGGGCGCGATGCCGATAGCCCCCGTCGCCAGCACCAGCAGGGCCAGGCCCGTCACCATGATCAGGTGTGCCGGAATGACCCGGGCGAAGCGCTTGCGGACGAACGCGGCGTGGGACATGCCGCCGTTGGCCACCCGCTCGGCGTAGACGCGGGCCAGCACATAGCCGGAATCGATCAGGAAGAAGTTGGTCAGCAGGTAGCCGGCCCGCTCGAAGACCGGGTGGTAGTCCATCAGCGGCACGGGCGCGGCGCCCTGGAAGTGGTGCAGGATGATGAGGCACGCCACGATGAAACGCAGGGCGTCGAGCCACCCGCCGCGCTGGATCGGCGGCGAGCCCTGGTGTGTGGTGATGCCAAAATGGGCCACGGAAGCCCCCTGCTGATGGTTCCGGGCGACCCGCTTCAAGAGGCGGGCCAACCGGGGCGGCTATCGCCCGCTGATCCGGCTATGGGGGGCAAGAGGTTTACGGTTCGACAGCGCGCAAGACGGCGCAGCGCGCCTTCATTTCTATAACTATCTGATTACTCATATCTTTCTCGGACTCGCGCCCTGTTCGACTCGACACACACGCGCCGTGTCACACCTGCACGCCCCACGTGCCGAGCAGTTCCGCGCCGCCCTCTCCGGCCGCGGGCGGCGGGCCCTGGATGGCGCCGGGGGTGCGAGAGAAGCGCGGCGCGGGGGCGGGCTGGACGACCCCGTAGGCCTCGACGAAGGTCTCCCGCGCCTTCAGGTGCGGATGCTCCGGCGCCTCCGACAGGTGCAGGACCGGAGCGAAGCAGACGTCGGTCCCCTCCATCAGGGCGCACCATTCGTCCCGTGTTCGGGTGCGGAAGATGGCCTCGAGCTTGCGCCCGGCTTGCTCCCAGGCGGCGAGATCGAACTGGGCCGGCAGGTCCTCCGGCCTCAGGCCGAGCTTGTCGAGCAACTGGGCGTAGAACTGCGGCTCGAAGCTGCCGATGGAGACGTACTCCCCGTCGGCGCATTGGTAGGTGCGGTACCAGAAGGCCGAGCCGTCGAGGAAATTTTCGCCCCGGCGGGCGCGGCCCAGCCCCTGGGCCTCGAACCAGGACCACTGCGCCATCATCGAGGCCGTGCCGTCCACGACCGCGCCGTCGATCACCTGCCCCCTGCCGGAGCGCTGCGCCTCGAACAGGGCCGCGGCGATGCCGAAGGCAAGGTAGGCCGCGCCGCCGCCGAAGTCGCCGACGAGGTTCAGAGCCGGAACGGGCCGTCCGTGCTTGTCGCCCGTGGCCGACAGGGCGCCGGTCAGGGCGATGTAGTTGAGGTCGTGGCCAGCGGCGTGGGCCAGCGGGCCGTCCTGTCCCCAGCCGGTCATCCGGGCATAGACCAGCCTCGGATTGCGGCCGAGGGCGACGTCCGGACCAAGGCCGAGCCGCTCCATCACGCCGGGACGGTAGCCTTCCAGCACCACGTCCGCCTTCTCGACGGCCTTCAGGCACAGCTCGACGGCGGCGGGGTCCTTGAGGTCAAGGGCGATGGACTTGCGCCCGCGGGCGGGGACCTCCGTCGGCATGGCGCCCGGCGCGCCCTTGCGGTCGACCCGAAGCACCTCCGCGCCCAGGTCCGACAGCATCATGACGCAGAAGGGTCCGGGCCCTATGCCGGCGAACTCGAGGACGCGGACTCCCGCGAGCGGTCCCTGCCCCGTCATCAGGCGGTCGCCTTCGAGGCGGCGCTCCAGCCCTGGCCGCTCACGGCCAGGCGCTGCAGCAAGGCAGACGGCTCCCACCAGCGGCCGTGGGCCGCGTGATAGCGCTGCACGTCGGCGTAGACCCGCTCCAGCCCCCGCTGCTCGGCCCAGAACATCGGCCCGCCCTGCCAGCGCGGGAAGCCGTAGCCGTAGACGTAGGTGACGTCGATGTCGCCCGACCGCAGGGCGATGCCCTCGTCGAGGATCTTCGCCGCCTCGTTCACCATGGCCGTCATCACGCGGGTGACGATCTCCTCGTCCGGGATGGGCGCGCGGGCGACGCCGAGTTCCTCCGACGTCCGCTCGATCAGCGCCTGCACCTCCGGATCGGGGACCGGCGTGCGCCCGTCGTAGCGGTAGTAGCCGGCGCCGGTCTTCTGGCCGAAGCGGCCCTGCTCCGCCAGGCGGTCGGCCACGGGCGAGTAACGCAGGGTCCTGTCCCGCGCGGGCTCCAGTTCCTTGCGGATGCGCCAGCCCACGTCCAGGCCGGCGAGGTCGCGCATGCGGTACACGCCCATGGGGAAGCCGAACGCCATCAGGGCGTCGTCCACCTGCCAGGGCGTCGCCCCCTCTTCCAGCATGAAGTCGGCCTCCCGGCCGTAGACGTGCAGGATGCGGTTGCCGATGAAGCCGTAGGCGTCGCCGGACAGCACCGGGACCTTGCCGATGCGCCTGGCCAGGGCCGTCACCGTGGCGACCACCTCGGGCGAGGTCCTCGCGCCGCGCACGTTCTCCTGCAGCTTCATCACGTTGGCCGGGCTGAAGAAGTGCGTGCCGACGACGTCCTGCGGCCGGTTCGTCGCCGAGGCGATCTCGTCGATGCTCAGGGTCGACGTGTTGGTGGCCAGCACGGCGCCCGGCTTCATCACGGCGTCGAGCCTGGCGAAGATCTCCTTCTTCAGCGCCATGGTCTCGAACACCGCCTCGATGACGATGTCGCAGTCCGCGATGGCGGCGTAGTCGGTGGTTCCCTCGATCAGGGCCAGGGCAGCGTCGGCCTTCGCCTGGGGCGTGCTGCCGCGCGCGACCGAGGCGGCGTAGTTCTTCTCGACGATGGCCCGGCCCCGGTCGAGCGCAGCCTGGTCCACCTCGACCTGCTTCACGGGGATGCCGGCATTGGCGAAACTCATGGCGATGCCGCCGCCCATGGTGCCGGCGCCGATGATGGCGGCCGAGCGGATCGGGCGCGGGACTACGTCCCGGCCGAGGCCCGGAATCTTGGCGGCCTCGCGCTCGGCGAAGAAGACGTGCATCAGGGCCTTGCGCGCCGGGCTGGCCATGCAGGCCATGAAGGCCTCGCGCTCGAAGGCGTAGGCCTCGTCGAACGAGCGGGAGGCCGCGCGCTCGACACAGTCCACGATCTTCTGCGGCGCCACGAGCCCGCGCCATTTCGCGGCGTTCTTCCGGCGCAGGTCCTCGAACAGGTCGGGACGGGCGTCGGCCAGCTTGCCCCGCGAGCGGCTGATGACCGGCAGCTCGCCGCCTTGCGCCGCCTTGCTGCGGGCGAAGGCGACGGCGTCGGTCCGCAGGTCGCGCTCCACGACCGCGTCGACGATCCCGAGCACCCGCGCCGTCGACGCGCTCACCGGCTTGCCCGACAGCATGATGTCGAGCGCGGGCTCGGCCCCGATCAGGCGCGGCAGGCGCACCGTGCCGCCGGCGCCCGGGAGCAGGCCCAGGTTCACCTCGGGCAGGCCGAGCTTCGCGTCGGGCGTCGCGACCCGGAAGTGGCAGGCGAGCGCGACCTCCAGTCCGCCGCCCAGGGCGTTGCCCGCGATGGCCGCGACGATGGGCTTGGGCGAGGCTTCCATGGGCGGGAACAGGTCGCGCAGGCCGGGCTCGCGCGGCGGCTGGCCGAACTCGCGGATATCGGCGCCGGCGATGAAGCCGCCCTCCCCTACGATGACGATGGCGGCCACGGCGTCGTCGGCGACCGCCCGGGCGACGCCGTCGGCGATTCCCTGGCGCACGGCGTGGCTCAGCGCGTTCACCGGCGGGTTGGCGACCGTCAGGACGGCGACGTCCCCGTCCAGTTCGTAGCGCACGCCCATGGCTTACTCCCGTTCACCTGAGGCGCCGCATCCTCACGATCCGGAGGAGTCTGGCAAGCCTCGGCTACTCCGCCGGGGAGGTCCGCAGGTTCTTGCGCAGAATGGCGATGATGATGAGCGAGAAGGCGGCCAGGCGCAGCAGGTAGACCATGCTCTGCTCCTCGCGCGGGATGTCGGCGATCTTCACGATCAGGCTGGTCAGGGCCATGAGGAAGAAGGCGCCGGCGAAGGCGCCGAACAGGCCGTCGTGGGTCCGACGCCAGAAGCGCAGGAAGAAGAGCGCCGCCACGGCGTAGCCCATGGTGATCGCGCCGGCGACGAAGTCGGCCATCGGACCCATCACTCGACCTCCCAGATGAAGGCGTAGAGCAGCACGCAGACGGCGGCGAGCGCCGCGATCTGGCGCGCCCACAGCCAGGACACGTCCGGCGGCGTCAGCACCACGTCCAGAACGACGAAGACGTTGTTCAGGGCCAGAAGCGAGAACGAGATCGCGCTCCACAGCAGCAGTTTCGAGCGGCTGCGGAGCCAGGCCCGCACCAGCAGTCCCGTGCACACGAGACTCGTCAGCAGGCAGAGCACATAGACCAGCCCCGGTCCGGCGACTTCACTCATCGGGGTCCCCCTTCCCCTTGATCCTGAACGCATCGGCGAAGGTCTGCAGCGTGCCCTTGGGCGCGGTCAGGATGGCGTTCACCACGCCGACGGGGCGTTGCTTGTAGGCCGCCTCGAGGCGGGCGCAGAGGCTGTCCAGCACCGGGGAGGCCGGGGCGTAGCCGCAGGCGCCCGCGTCGTCGCAGGCGACGAGCCCGGCGATCTGCAGGCTCTGCAGGCTGTCGGCCACGATGGCGGTGCTGGCGCGCATCTCCTGCACCAGGGCTTCGTTGGTCCATCGGCGCGCGGGATCGCGGCGCAGGAGCAGCAGGAGCTCCAACGCCCAGACCGACCGCAGCGAACCGCGGATAAAGCTTAGAAGTTCGTCGTTGAGCACCACGTTTCCCGACCGCCGCGCGCCTCCCTGCGACGCCGGTCGGACCCCTTCGCCGAGTGCGCGCAAGGCTAAGACCGTGGGCGGTCGGATCAACCCCGAAAATTTCGCGACCGTCACGGAACCCGTTCGAACCGGCGGTGTTTAGCAAGGTTAGACGGGGGAATGGGTGGTCCAGTGAAGGCGAACGCCGAAGTGCCGAGGTTGTCTCGCGCCGGAACCGCTGTGGACTGCTGCAACCTGCTGTCTTCCCGTCAGATTCAATCGCCTGCCGCGCCCTGAGGCGTGCAAGGGGGAACCATGGCCAGCGCCGCCGCTCGCAAGTCCGACAACCCTGAACTCGACCGCCGGCAGCTGCTCGGCGCATTGCGCGCCTTCCGCCGCGGCGACTTCTCGGTCCGCCTGCCGCGCGACCTGACCGGCGTCGACGGCGAGATCGCCGAGGCGTTCAACGACGTCGTCGAACTGAACGACCGGATGACCAAGGAGTTCGACCGCCTGGGCGAACTGGTCGGCAAGCAGGGCAAGATCAACCACCGCGCCCGCCTCCCCGCCGCCACCGGCTCCTGGGCCGCCAGCGTCGAGGCGGTGAACAACCTCGTCGCCGACACGGTGCACCCGACGGCGGAAATGGCCCGCGTGATCGGCGCCGTGGCCCGCGGCGACCTCGGCCAGACCATGAACCTCGAGACCGACGACCGGCCCCTGCGCGGCGAGTTCCTGCGCATCGGCAAGGTCGTGAACACCATGGTGGGCCAGCTGGGCTCCTTCGCCTCGGAAGTGACCCGCGTGGCCCGCGAAGTCGGCACCGAAGGCAAACTGGGCGGCCAGGCCCAGGTGAAGGGCGTCGCCGGCACGTGGAAGGACCTCACCGACAACGTGAACTTCATGGCCGCCAACCTGACCGGCCAGGTGCGGAACATCGCCGAGGTGACCACCGCCGTGGCGCGCGGCGACCTTTCCAAGAAGATCACCGTGGACGTGAAGGGCGAGGTGCTGGAGCTGAAGAACACCATCAACACCATGGTGGACCAGCTGAACTCCTTCGCCTCGGAAGTGACCCGCGTGGCCCGTGAAGTGGGCACCGAGGGCAAGCTGGGCGGCCAGGCCAACGTGCGCGGCGTCGCCGGCACCTGGAAGGACCTCACCGACAACGTGAACCTGATGGCCGCCAACCTCACCGGCCAGGTCCGCAACATCGCCGACGTGACCACCGCCGTGGCCAAGGGGGACCTCTCCAAGAAGATCACCGTGGACGTGAAGGGCGAGATCCT
>DASPLM010000396.1:0-3641 GCA_035627575.1 Caulobacteraceae bacterium
GGGCACGACGGCGGCCGGAGCCGGATTGGCCACGGCGCTGGCCACCTTCGCGCTGATCGCCTTGGCCTCGAAACGGTCGGCCAGCTTCTCGGTCAGCGCCTTGGCCTCGACCGGCGGCATCTGGGCGAGGATGGCGGCGAGGCTGCGCTCCTTCATCTTCTCCGCGACGGGAAGCCGCACCCGGTCGTCCAGGATGGACATGCGCGCGGCGGCGTCCTTGGGCTTCATGCTCTCGTAGACCTTCACCAGGCGCGCCACCTCTGCGTCACGCCGGGCGTCGGCCTGTCCGAGCATGCCGTTCAGTTCGGCCTTCAGGGCGTTGAGGGCCGCGAGTTTGGAATCGAGCTTGGTCTCGGCCGCATTCAGCAACGCCACCTGGGTCTCGAAGGCGCTCTCGCGGGCGTCCAGTTCGCCGCGGCGGGCGCCCAGGCTCTGCAGCACGCGCAGCTCGGCGGGAGACAGACCGGCGTCCTTGGCCAGCTGGGCCGCGCTCGCGGCGCAGACCGGGGCGGGCGCGCGGGAGGCGACGGTGGCGGCCGCAGGCTTGGCCGCGTCGGCCGCGGCGGGCGCGCCGGCCGGCTTGCCCTTGGCGGGAGCGGCTTCCTCGGCCCAGGCGCGGGCGCCCTGGAGAAACTCGGGTGCGCCCTCGAGCCCCGAGACGGCGCGGGCCGCGAGGACCCCGCCGGCGGCGATGGCCACCAGCGGCAGGATGCGGGGCAGCTTGCTCATCAACGGTCTCCGGCGGAATCGAACAGGTCGTCGTCGAACCCGCGAGGGGCCGGACGGGGCGTGGGCGTGGGCGTGGACGCCGGACGGGCGGCGGGCGCGCGGGCCTGCGGCTGCGCCGCCGGAGCGGTCCGGTTGGCCGCGGCGCGCTCTTCGGTCAGCGCCAGCAGGGCGGCTCGGACGCGATCGGGACTGATGGCGCGCGGCTCGACCGGAGCCCGCACCGGCTCGGGGGGCTGGGCCTGGGGCCGCGCCTGGACGGCCGTGGCCGCCGGGACGGCCGGCGCGGCCTCGCGCAGCTTCTCGGCCCGCACGATGAGGATCTCCAGCGCCTGCTTCACTTCGCGGGCCTTGAGGATGCGGTCGTGCAGGCTGTCGTGCGTCTCGTCGGCCACCTCGCGCAGGGAGGCGAGGCCGAACTCGGCGCGACGGGAGGCCTGGTCCAGTTCCGCGACGGCGTTGGCGAACTGGTTCTGGCCGTCGCGGAGGGTCTTCAGCTTGCGGTCCAGCCGCCAGCCGAACAGCAGCGCCGCCACCAGCAGGGCCGCCAGCAGCAGGTCCATGATCAGGCCGATGCCGCTCACAGCCCGTGTCCGGGCTTGGGCGCCAGGTTCAGCGGCTGCTCCACGCGCACGGCGATGTTGGCGCCGCGGCGGCCCATCCGGCCCTTGGTCAGCGGCACCTGCCCGCTGCGCAGCTCCACGAGGCTGTCGGGGGTCGCATTGAACATCAGCGTCTCTCCCACCTGCAGGTCCAGCACCCGCGAGAGCGGGAACTGCTGTTCGTCCAGAACCGCCCGGACCTCGGTCTGGGTGCCCCACAACTCTGTGGCCAGGTGGCTTTCCCAGATGTTGTCGCGCCCGAACTTCTCACCCATGAACTGCTGCAGCAGCATCTTCCGGATGGGCTCGAGCGTGGCGTAGGGCAGCAGAAGCTCGATTCGGCCGCCGCGGTCCTCCATGTCGATGCGCAGGCGCACCAGGATGGCCGCGTTGGCCGGTCGCGCGATGGCGGCGAAACGCGGGTTGGTCTCCAGGCGATCCAGCTTGAAGTTGACGGGCGTCAGCGGTTCGAAGGCGGCGCGCGCGTCGGCCAGCACCACCTCGACCATCCGCTGCACCAGCACGCGCTCGATGGTGGTGTAGGGCCGGCCCTCGATACGCAGGGCCGCGGTGCCGCGGCGGCCCCCCAGCAGCACGTCCACGATCGAGTAGATCAGGTTGGAGTCGACCGTCAGCAGGCCGAAGTTGTCCAGTTCCTCGGCCCGGAACACCGCCAGGATGGCCGGCAGCGGGATCGAGTTGAGGTAGTCGCCGAAGCGGATCGACGAGATGTTGTCGAGGCTGACCTCGACGTTGTCGGAGGTGAAGTTGCGCAGGGAGGTCGTCATCAGCCGCACCAGGCGGTCGAAGACGATCTCGAGCATGGGCAGGCGCTCGTAGGAGACCAGCGCCGAATTGATGATGGCGCGGATGCCGCTGCGCTCGTTCCCGTCGTCCTCGGACAGGTCGAAGCCCAGCAGGCTGTCGATCTCGTCCTGGTTCAGGATCCGCTCGGCGCTGATGGACGCGGCGTCCTCGCCGCCCCAGGCGCTCGGGTCCAGTCCCAGGCCGGTATCCGCGGTGGTGTCTGTCATGACGCTACTGGATCAACATTTCTTCGATGAGGACGGCGTCCACCTTGTGCGGCGCCAGGACGAGGTTCACGCGGCGCAGGATCTCCATGCGCAGCTGGTAGCTGCCCTGGCTGCCGTTCAGGTCCTCCGGGCGCAGTTCGCGCAGGAAGGTCTGGAACATGTCCTGCAGCCTGGGCGAGCCGGCGGCGATCAGCTCGGCCGTCTCGTGGTCGTGCATCTCGAAGGTCAGCTTCAGCTTGAGGAAGGTCGGCCGGCCGTCCGCGCCCTGAATGTTCACGACCAGGTCGGGCATGGTGTAGAAGGTGACGCCGTCGGGCCCCTCGCGGACCATGCCGCCGGCCGCGTCCTTCTCGCCCGCCGCCGCGCCGCCGCCGTGACCGCCCTTTTCCTTCTTCTTGTCTTTCTTCTTGCCGTGGTCGCCGGCCTTGCCGTGGCCTTCGGCCGCCTCGGCCTTGGGCTTCATCAGGAAGAAGGCCGCGCCCCCGCCGCCGCCGAGCAGCAGCACGAGACCGGCCGCGCCGATGATGACGAGCTTGAGCGGCAGGCCCTTCTTCTTGGACGCGCCCTCTTCGCCCTCGGCGACCTCGGTCTCCGCGCCCTCGGCGGGAGCCTTGTCGCCCTTCTTGTCCTTCTTGCCGAACATGGTCGTCCGCAGTCCCCGCGCCGTGCCCCATAGCCTTCGCGCCGGTTTGGTTAACGACCCGTTTTCGGGCGAGGTGAACGCGGCACTTTTTGCCCGCCCAAAGAGTCGCACCCCTCGACTTTCTTCAAGGAAAACAACAAACGCTTATGGTTAACGGGCTGGCACGCGGCTTGCGTGGAGCAGGCCATGGAAAACGCCGGCTACATCGCCCTGTCCCGCCAGATGACGCTGCGCCGCGAACTCGACATCGCGGCGAACAACCTGGCCAACGTGGACACGACGGGTTTCAAGGTCGAGCAACTGCTCGTGGCCACCGAGAACGGCCCCAAGGCGCGCAACCACGGCGTCGACGGCCCCGGCCGCTTCGTGCTGGACAACGGCGTCGGCCGCGACTTCAGCCAGGGCATCCTCAGCCAGACCGGGAACACCTTCGACTTCGGCATCGAGGGCGACGCCTTCTTCACCGTCGGCGGGCCGGAAGGCGAGCGCTACACCCGCGACGGCCGCTTCCGCACCGACGACACGGGACGGATGGTGACCGCCGGCGGCCTCCCGGTTCTGGGGGAAGGCGGGCAGGAAATCATCCTTGACCCGACAAAAAGCGCGCCCTCCGTCTCGGCCGACGGCATCGTCACC
>DASPLM010000397.1:0-2098 GCA_035627575.1 Caulobacteraceae bacterium
GGCGGGCGCGCAGGTCGGCGGCGCGGGCCAGCAGGTCGGGGTCGTCGATCCCGGCCTGCAGGATCGCCTCCAGACGCGAGGGCCGGGTGGCGTCGTAGTAGATGCCGAGGTCGTCCAGCACGGTGGAGGCCGCTCGGTGGAAGTCGGAGCCGAGGCCGCGGGAGCGGATGAAGCCGTCCTCCATCCGCAGCACCGGCGCCCGCGACGTCGACAGGGCGGCGCTGATGGCGGGGGTGTCGCGGCCGGACCAGAACACCACCCGGCCGCCGCGCGCCTCGGCGGCGGCCACGGCCTTTTCAGGCCTGCCGAAGAAGGCGGTCTCCCCGCGGGGCGAGTAGAGCAGGGTGCGGGCCGCCCCGTACTTCCAGGGTGCGAAGCCCAGTGCGGCGGTGAACCCCGCATTGGCGTCGGCCCGGTTGCGGAACAGGGCCAGCCGATCAATGGCCGTCTCGATCTCGCACGGCCGGCCCGTCACGGGATCGACGTAACGGGCGTAGCGCATGTAGGCGGCGGCGAAGATCTCGTTCACCGAGCGCCGGGCGGTTCGCCGCGGAACGGCGACCTCGTCGCGGGTGGCGCCCCAGCCGGCGTAGAAGGGTGCGCCGAAGCAGCGCACCGGCAGGCCGCGCATCAGGGCTTCGAACCCGGTCAGGCTGGTGACGGTGTAGACCGCGTCGACCTCGGCGAGCAGGCTGGCGGTCGAGGCCGCGTCGGCGAAGACGCGCACGCCCTCGGGCAGGGTGTCCGGCAGCCAGCCCTGCTTCAGGCCGGCGGCGGTCGCCGGGTGGCGTCGCACAACGATCTCGGCGTCGGGTTCGTCCCGGATCGCGGCCTCGAGCATGCGGTCGAAGCTGGACTGGTCGGCGAGACCGGCCGAGATGGCGGCGTCGCCGAAGGTCTGGTCCACCACCAGCACACGGCGGCGCGAGCGCGCTCCGAGCGCTCCGGGCCCGAGTCCCGGCTGTGAGTTCGTCTTCGAGAGGCCCAGCGCCACGATCCGCGCCATGGCCGCCTCGGCGCGGTCCAGCAGCGCCGGATCGACCGGACCATCCTCCAGCATGGCTTCCAGCCGCGAGGGCCGGGTGGCGTCGTAGTAGATGCCGAGATCGTCCACGACGAGGCTGAGCGGCGGCGCGCCGGCCTCGCCGAGGCCGACCGAGCGCAGGAAGCCGTCCTCCAGCGCGAGGTAGGGAAGCCCCCTGCGCGCGGCCAGGGCGCGGGCGTAGCGGGCGGTGGGCTTGTGTCCCCAGCCGGCGACGCTGTCGGTACGGGCGGTCGGCCGGGCCGACGGCCTCAGGCGCTCGCACTCGGGCAGGAAGGCCCCGAGGTGCGGGATGGCGCGCACGCCTGGGCCTGGCACCAGGGTCTCGCGATACCGGACGCTCATGCGCGCATCGCCCTCAGGCGCTCCGCGTGCCGCCGCCGCCACGCGCGCTCATAGGCGGCGCGCAGGCCCCGCCCCTCGCTGCTGACCAGCCCGGTTTCGGCCGCACCGCTCAGCGACGCGGGCGCCCAGCCGGCGACGAGATGGACGGCGGGCAGGCGGGCCAGATTCCGACGGCCGAACAGCAGGTCCAGTCGGGCCAGGTACTCGGAATCGGCGCCCAGCGGGACCTCCTCCATCGGGCCGGCCTCGCGCGCGGCGTCGCTCCGCACGAGCACGGAGATCGGGCAGGCGCGGATCATGGGGAACACCCGCGGCGCAACCGGGCGTCCGGCCGAAGACAGGCGGAAATGCCTCGAGACGGCGCCCAGCACGCCCCGGCCTTCGATGGCGCGGACCTGCTGTTCGATGCGGCGCGGGTGGGCCCAGTCGTCGCCGTCATGGAACCCCACGTAGGCGCCTGTGGCCGCCTCCAGCCCCGTGTTCCGCGCGCCGTAGGCGCCCGGGGTGCGGACGTTGGCCAGGCGGCGCACCCGGGCGTCGTCCCGGGCCACCGCCTCGATGAGGTCGAGGGTCCCGTCGGTCGAACCGTCGTCGACAACGAGGATCTCCAGCGCCGTCCAGGTCTGGTCCAGCAGGGAGCGCAGGGCCATGGCGACGGTGCCGGCCGAGTCCTTCACCGCGACCACGATCGAGACCAGCGGGCCGTCGACC
>DASPLM010000398.1:0-3820 GCA_035627575.1 Caulobacteraceae bacterium
CGAAGTCGTCCAGTGCGGGCGCGCCGTCGCCGTCGCCTAGCGGCGCCTCGAGGCCCTGGGCTTCGAAGGCCGCGTCGATGGCGCGCCGCACGGCAGGCCAGTCCTCGCCGTCGGCCGCTGCCGCGGCCACCAACAGGCTGCGCTCGGCGGAGGGCGCCGCCCGCTTCGCCTCGGCCAGGGCCTCGTCCGCCAGGTCTTCGGCCAGGAGGCAAGCGGCGCGCTCCAGCGGCTCCTGGTCGGTCAACATCAGGTTGGCCGCCAACGGGTCCCAGGCGGCGGCGAGGCCGGCGATCCAGAGACGATCGGGGACCTTCAGCTCGTTCCAGCGGTCGCGCTGCTCCAGCAGGGCGTCGGTCATGCCGAGCCCCGCCAGGGCCGCGAACTCGGCGGCGGGGGGGGCTCCTTCTTCCGGAACGTCGTGGAAGAAGCCGGCGCGGGCAAGCACGTACGGATCGAGGGGGGCGCAGGCCAGGGCGTGGGCGTGCAGGCCCCTGCGGGCCGCGAGCCGCGCAGCGGGCCCGCGCAGCAGCGACGGCCCCTGCATGGCCGCCTCGACGGCGCGCTCGGCGGCCGAGAGGCGCCGGGACAGGGGAGGCGGGGCCGGCAGGGTCACTGATCGGGCTCGACGAAACGCATGGCCCACGGCCATAGGCGGAGCGTCCCGGCTTGCATAGGGGCGCAGGTCCTGTAGATGCTGGACAGGAAGCGTTTCGGGGCGTGTCTTGCACCTGACCGCACCGGTCCATTCAGCGCGAGGGGGCGCAGGGTTCGGAAGCATGCGGCGGGCAAGCGGACGCGTTCACGGGGGAGCGATCGGATGATCGAGCTCATCGGAGTGGAGAAGCACTACGCGCTCAAGGGCGGCGGCCGTCGGGTGGTGCTCGATCACGTGGATGCTGTTTTCCCCAAGGGTCAGAACGTCGGCATCCTGGGCGGCAACGGCTCGGGCAAGTCCACTCTGATGCGCGTCCTGGCCGGCAGCGAGAAGCCGAACGCGGGGCGGGTGCGCAAGACGGTGTCCGTCTCCTGGCCCCTGGGCCTCGCGCCGTCCTTCAGCGGCAGCCTCACGGGCGCCGAGAACCTCCGCTTCGTCTGCCGCATCTACGACCAGGACATCGACGAGGTCACCGAGTTCGTGCGCGAGTTCTCGGAGCTCGGCCGCTACATGGACGAGCCGATCAACACCTATTCCTCGGGCATGCGCGCCAAGCTGGCCTTCGGCCTGTCCATCGCCATGGACTTCCAGGTCTACCTGGTCGACGAGACTCTCAGCGTCGGCGATGCGGCCTTCCAGAAGAAGTGCAAGCGCATGTTCGACGAGCGGGCCGCGCGGTCGAACCTGCTCATCGCCTCGCACCACCATTCGGTGATGCAGGAATACTGCAAGCGGGCGGCGGTGATCTCCGACGGCCGCCTGACCATGTTCGACGATCTCGAGACGGCGAACGATTTCTACAACGAGTTGATAGCGAAGCGGGCAGCATGACAGCCAACGAAGCCCTCAAGCAGCAGCGAGCGGAGCAGCGCGCCGAGCGACGGCGCGCGATCGCCCGTTCGGGGGCGCTGTTCGTCCTCGCGCCGACGCTGCTGACAGCGATCTATCTGCTGATCATCGCCCCGCCGGAGTACACCTCGGAGGCGTCCTTCACCGTGCGCGGCGCCGAGCAGCAGGCCGGCCCGGACCTCCTGGGCAGCATCGGGCTTGCGGCGCCCACCGAAAGCTCCGCCGATGCGCGGATCGCCGCCGACTACATCCGGTCCAGCGCCATGGTGCAGGCCCTGCGCCGCCAGGCCGGTTTCAACGAGGCCTACTCCCGCTGGAGCCTGGACCCCAGCGCCCGCATCAGCCCCCGCGCGGCCATCGAGTCGGCGACCAGGTTCTGGCGCAAGAAGGTCAAGGTCGAGTCCAACATCAACACCGGCGGCACCACCTTCAGCGTGAAGGCCTATCGTCCGCAGGATTCCCTGCGGCTGGCGCGCGGCGTGCTGAACGCCACCGAGCAGACCGTCAACGCCCTGTCCCGGCGACCCATGGGCAACCTGCAGCAGGTCAACCTGGATGAGGTGCAGCGCACGCGGGCCGAGCTCCGGGCGGTGCAGGAGCGTCTCGCATCGTTCCAGGGCGCAAACGCCGTGGTGCCGACCCAGGCGCCCGTCACGGCCGCGCTCGGCCTGGTCGGCGGACTCGACACCCAGATCGCGCAGCTGCGGGCCGAGTACGCCTCGATGCTGCAGACCTTCCAGCCCTCCTCGGCCCAGGCCCAGGCCGTTCAGGGCAAGATCAACGCGCTCGAGGCCGAGCGCCAGCGCGCGGTGGAACGCGCCCTCTCGGCGCCAGGCGAGAACCTCGCCACCACCGAGGTCGAGGCCCGCGCCATCCTGCTCGACTACGAGTTCGCCCAGCGGGCCTACCACACGGCCGTCGCCACGCTGGAGGCGTCGCGCCGCGACGTCCGCGCCGACACCAAGTACGTGGTCGCCTACGTCCCGCCGGAACTGCCGCAGAAGTCGAACTACTTCTCGCGTCTGTGGAACGTCGTCGCCGTCTTCATCGCCGCCTGCTTCCTGTGGGGCATCGGCGCGCTCACCTACTCCGTCCTGAAGGAGCATCTGCGATGAACGTCGCTGGTTTCGCACGCGCGCTCGTCCAGATGCGCAAGCCGCTCGGCCGCCTCGGTGTGCTGGGCCTCGTCGCCGCCCTCGCCTTTGGGTCGGCCGCGCCCTCGCTGGCCCAGTCGGTCGGCGGCAGCGCGCCGCCTCCGGTGGTCACCGAGCGCACCTCCCCCCAGGGCACCCAGGCGCTCACGCGCCAGGAGACCACCGGCGCGCGGCCGGCCCCCCTGGGCGCAGAACTGTTCGAGAGCCAGGGCCCGACCTACGGCGCCACCATAGTCGATCCCGACTACGTGCTGCAGCCCGGCGACCGTGTGCGCGTGTCGCTGTACGGCGGCGTGCAGCAGGACGGCGAACTGATCATCGACTCCGCCGGCAACGTCGTCATCCCGACCGTCGGTCCGGCCCAGCTCGCCGGCATCCGCGCCGGCAACGTCCAGGCGGCGATCACCAACGCCGTGAGGCGGACCTACAACGAGAGCGTCCAGGTCTACGCGGCGGCGCTGGCGGCGGCGCCCCTCCAGGTGTTCGTCACCGGACCGGTGGAGCGCCCGGGCGGCTACGCCGCGGCGCCGGCAGACTCGATCGTCACCCTGCTGCAGCGCGCCGGGGGCATCGACCCCAACCGCGGCAGCTACCGCAATATCCGCGTGGTGCGGAACGGCCGCGTCATCGCCACCGCCGACCTGTATGAGTTCCTGCGGGCCGGCACGCTGCCGGAGGTTCGCTTCCAGAACGGCGACGCCGTGGTCGTGGGCGATCAGGGGCCCGTGGTCTCGGTCGAGGGCACGGTGCGCGCGCCCTTCACCTTCGAGCTGGAGGGCCCGGCCACGGGCGCCCAGATCCTCACCTATTCGCGGCCTCGCCCCGAGACGACCCACGCCGCCCTCATCGGCACGCGCAACCGCACGCCGATGGCGGTCTACCTGACCATCGAGCAGTTCGCCGCCCAGCCGGTGCAGGACGGCGACCGCGTCCGCTTCGAGAGAGATGTGCGGGCCCAGCAGCTGGCGATCCGCGTCGACGGCGCCCACGAGGGGCCGTCGGTGTTCACCGTCCAGCGCGGCACGACCGTCGGCCAGGTGCTGGCCGGCGTCCCGATCGACCCCATGGCCGACCGCTCGTCGATCTACATCCGGCGCGAAAGCGTGCGGGTGACCCAGAAGCAGATGCTCCTGGAGAGCCTCGCTCGCCTCGAACGCCTGGC
>DASPLM010000399.1:0-4847 GCA_035627575.1 Caulobacteraceae bacterium
CCTGGGCTGGGGCGGCGAGGACGACCGCTTCTTCGGCGGCGAGGGCGACGACGAGCTCCGCTCCGGTTACGGCGCGGACGTCGACTGGATGCAGGGCGGCCTCGGCGACGACATCATCGACGGCGGCGGCATCGGTTCGGATTTCGCCGTCTACGACGACGCGACCGGATCGCTGCACATCGACCTGCGCATCCAGGGCGTGGCCCAGGACGTGGGCGGGGGTCTCGGCAAGGACACCCTGATCGAGATCGACAACCTGTGGTGCGGCGCCTTCGCCGACACCCTGCTCGGCAACGACGGGTTCAACTACCTGCACGGCGGCGAAGGCGACGACCTGCTGACCGGCTTCCTCGGCCTCGACATGTACGGCGTCGGCCAGGGCGCCGACGTGGTCACGGACTTCTACGACCAGACCATGGACGTGGACTACCATCAGGGCGAGGAGTTCCGGGTCGAGGGCCATACCCAGTACCAGTCGGTGCAGCAGGTCGGCGCCGACGTTCTGGTCACCTTCGGCGGGGGCGACACCCTGCTGATCAGGAACATCAGCGCGTCCCTCATCGGCTACGCCGACTTCTCCTTCAGCCAGACCGGCGGCGCGGGCAACGACGTGCTGACCGGCGGCGCCTACCGCGACTACATCACCGGCGGCGACGGGGCGGACGTGATCTACGGCGGCTCGGGCGGCAACACGCTCGATGGCGGCGACGGATTCGACTGGATCGACTACAGCGGCTCGCAGCTGGCCATCTGGGTGACGGTCGCGGCCATGGCGGAGACCGGCGGCTCCACCGGCGGCGAGGGCCAGCCGGGCACCTACGACAGCCTGCGCAACTTCGAAGCCGTGCGCGGCTCGGCCTTCAACGACACCATCTACGGGGACGAGCACGCCAACTTCCTCGAGGGCGGCAAGGGTGACGACTGGATCGACGGCCACATGGGCGACGACACCTGGGTGTTCGGGACCGGCGACGGCCACGACACCTTCGTCCACTTCACGGGCGGCGGTACCGAGGACCGCATCCAGGTGAAGGGCTACACCGGGTACCAGTCGATCCAGCAGGTGGGGGCGGACACCCTGATCACCTTCTCCGCCACCGACAGCGTCCTGCTGGTCGACGTGCAGGCGTCCAGCGTCACCGCCGACGATTTCGTCTGGGGCCAGGCCTTCGCGCGCCTGAACGAGATGGGCGGCACCGAGGGCGGCGAGACCGTCGTCGGCACGGAAGGCTCGGACCGCATCGACGCCTGGAGCGGGAACGACGTGGTCGACGGGCGCGGCGGCGCCGACTTCCTCTACGGCGGCTACGGCGACGACCGGCTGACCGGCGGGGCGGGAAATGACCTGCTGGACGGGGGCGACGGGACGGACACGGCGGACTACTCGGCGACGGCCCAGGCCATCAGCGTGAACCTGTCGCTGGTCAGCGCCCAGGGCACGGGCGGGTCGGGCGTGGACACCCTGCTGTCGATCGAGAACCTGTTCGGCGGCCTCGGCGGCGACACCCTGACCGGGAACGCCGCGGCCAACGATATCCGCGGCGGCGAAGGGGCGGATGTCATCGCGGGGGCCGGGGGGAACGACTACCTGACCGGCGGCGCGGGCAACGATGTGTTCGTCTTCGCCCAGGGCGGCGGCCACGACACGATCTGGGACTTCAACGCCGGGTCCGACGACCGGATCAACGTCTCGGGCTTCGGCGGCTACACCCTGCGCCAGGCCGGCGGGGACACGCTGGTGGTCTTCGACGACAACCACAGCATCCTGCTGAAGTTCGTGCAGGCGTCGACGCTGACCTCCGCCGACTTCAACATCACCGCGGCCCCGAACCAGATCACCGGCACCGGGGCCGGCGAGGCGCTGGACGGGACCTCGGCCGGCGACCGCATCGAGGGGCTGGGGGGCGACGACAGCCTGCGCGGCATGGGCGGCGACGACACGGTGCTGGGCGGCGAGGGCGACGACCTGCTCGACGGCGGCGTCGGCGACGACACTCTCGACGGCGGCGCCGGGGTCGACACGGCCGACTACCACACCTTCGCCTCGGCGGTGACCGTCAGCCTGGCCCTGGCCGGCGCGCAGAACACCGTCGGCGCCGGCACCGACACCCTGGCCGGTATCGAGAACCTGATCGGCGGCTTCGGTGACGACCAGCTTACGGGCGACGGCGACGCCAACCGCCTCACTGGCGGCGCCGGCGCCGACCGTCTCGACGGCGGGGCGGGCGACGACCTGCTGACCGGCGGCGCGGGGGCGGACGCCCTGATCGGCGGGAGCGGCTACGACCGCGCCAGCTACGCTGCCGCGGCGGCGGCGATCAGCATCAACCTGACGACGGGGGCGCACACCGGCGAGGCCATGGGCGACGCGTTCTCGGGCGTGGAGCAGGTCGTGCTCTCGGCCCACGGCGACACCTTCACCGGCTCTGCCAGCGGCGACGGCGCCGACGGGGGCGCGGGGAGCGACTCGCTGATGGGCGCCGGCGGCGACGACGTGCTGAGCGGCGGCGACGGTAACGACCGACTCGTCGGCGGCGCGGGCAACGATGCGCTGGACGGCGGCGCTGGGACCGACCAGGCCGACTACCGGAACGCCACGGCGGGCGTGACGGTGAGCCTCGCCGCCGGCACGGCGACGGGGGAGGGCAGCGACACTCTGAGCGGCGTCGAGAACGTGCAGGGCTCGGCCCACGCCGACAGCCTGACCGGCGAGGCCGGCGCGAACAGTCTCAACGGCCATGGCGGCGCGGACACGCTCAACGGGGCCGAGGGCAACGACATCCTGGTGGGCGGGGCCGGCGCGGACGTGCTGAACGGCGGGGCGGGGCTGGACTATGCCAGTTACATCAGCGCCACGGCGGGCGTCGGCATCAACCTCCTCAGCGGGACCCACACCGGCGATGCGGCGGGCGACACGTTCACCAGCGTCGAGCGCTTCCGCCTCTCGGCCCAGACCGACAGCTTCCAGGGCAATGCCCTGACCAACTACGCCTACGGCGCGGAGGGCAACGACGCCCTGCGTGGCGGGGCCGGGTTCGACCGGCTCTATGGCGAGGAGGGCGCCGACCAGCTGTTCGGCGAGGCCGACAACGACGTGCTGATCGGCGGGGCCGGCGCGGACGCCATCGACGGCGGCGGCGGCAAGGACGGGGCGAGCTATGAGACCGCCACGGCCGCGGTGGGCGTCAACCTGCAGAGCCTGTCCCACACGGGCGACGCCACGGGGGACACGTTCACCAGCGTGGAGTTCTTCATCCTGTCCGGCCACGCCGACAGCTTCACCGGCGGCTCGGCCGGCGACGAGGCGCAGGGCGGGGCGGGCAACGACACCCTGATGGGCAACGGCGGCGCGGACTGGCTGCGCGGCCAGGACGGAGCCGACGTGCTCCTGGGCGGCGTGGGCGAGGACATCCTCGAGGGCGGCGCCGGCGCCGACCAGCTGAACGGCGGCGACGGGATAGACTACGCCTCGTACCTGAAGGCGGTGGGCCTGAACCTCTCCACCGGCGTGCACACCGGCGAGGCGGCCGGCGACAGCTTCACCAGCGTCGAGCGCTTCCGCCTGTCAGGCTACGACGACAGCTTCTTCGGCTCGGCCGGGGACGACTGGGTGGCGGGCTACGCCGGCAACGACACCCTGAACGGCGGCGACGGCAATGACACCCTCAACGGCGGCTTCAGCTCGGACGTGCTGATCGGCGGCGCGGGCAACGACAAGCTGATCGGGGAACTCGGCAACGACACCCTGACCGGCGGGGCCGGCTCGGACGCGTTCCAGGTCACGGCGGCGGGCTTTGGCAACGACGTGGTCACCGACTTCGGGGCGGGGGACTACATCCGCGTCACCGGCATCGCCGGGGTGAACGACATCTCCGACCTGGCGATCAGCCAGAACGGGGCGAATACGCTGATCACCTTCCCGGACGGCTCCACCATCACGCTCAACGGCGTGTCAGCGGTGAGCCTGGACGAGGCCGACTTCAGCTTCGGCTGAGGTTTCCGCGGACCGCTTCGCACGGCGGCCGCGCGGCCGTTGCATCCGGAGACGGGGCGTATGATTCTGTCCGGAGCGATCCTGGGATAATGCCATGAGCCTCCCCCCATCAGCCAAGCCGGCTCTCGCCGCCGCAAGGGAAACCAGTGTGCTCCATCAGCGGATCGTCACGGCAGGCACGCCTGCGGACGATGTGATCAGCGGCGACGGCCAGGACAACGAAATCCAGGGCCTGGGGGGGAACGACGTCCTTTATGGCGGCGACGGCTCGGACCTGCTGGACGGCGGCGAGGGCAGCGACAGCCTGATGGGGCAAGGCGGCGACGACATCCTGCTGGGCGGGATCCATCCGGACCGGTTGGAGGGCGGCGTCGGCGACGACCTGCTCGATGGGGGCGTCGGAGATGACACCTTCGTGTTCGGCGCGGGCGACGGCCAGGACACCATCGAAGGCTTCCTGGCCGGCGGGGACGACGACCGGATCGAGGTCACGGGATACAGCCATTATGCTGAGACGCCGTTGGGAGCGGACCTGCTTCTGATCCTCGACGAGCAGAACTCGATCCTGCTGAAGGGAGTTTCGGCCGCCGCCTTCACCGACTTCGTGGATATCAATGCGACCGGTATCGCCGGCTTCAACGGGACCGCGGCGCGCGAAACGCTCGACGGGACGAATGGCGCTGATGGCGTCTACGGCCGCGGCGGCGACGACGTGCTGAATGGCTACGCTGGGCAGGACTTCCTGTACGGCGGCGACGGCGACGATCGCTTGGCCGGCGGTCTGCAGGCCGACGTGTTGAACGGCGGCGAAGGCTTCGACACCGCGAGCTATGCAACGGCGGCCACGGCGATC
>DASPLM010000400.1:0-2310 GCA_035627575.1 Caulobacteraceae bacterium
CTGACCAGCCCCGACGCCGCCGACGCGGCGCGGCTGATCGCCGACATGGCGCACATGGGGGTCACCCACCTCGCGCTCGAAGCCTCGTCCCACGGCATCGACCAGCGGCGGCTGGACGGGGTCACCCTGTCGGCCGCGGCCTTCACCAACCTGACCCAGGACCATCTGGACTACCACGGCTCCATGGAGGGCTATCGCGAGGCCAAGCTGCGGCTGTTCGAGCAACTGCTGCCGCGCGGGCGCACCGCCATCCTCAACGCCGACAGCGAGGCCTATTCCTCCTTCGCCTCCACCGCCCTCATGTCCGGCCTGTCGCTGATGTCCGTGGGCGAGCGGGGCCGCGACCTGACGCTGGTCGGCCGGAAGCTCGCCCCGCACGGCCAGGTGCTGCAGATCGAGGCGGACGGGCGCCTGCACGAGGTCACCCTGCCGCTGGCCGGCGCCTTCCAGGCCGCCAACGCCATGGTCGCGGCGGGCCTCTGCATCGCCACCGGCGAGAAGGTCGAGGCGGTGCTGGCGGCGCTGGAGCACATCGAGGGCGCCCAGGGACGGCTGCAGCGGGTCGGGTCGACCGACGCAGGCGGCGAGGTCTACGTCGACTACGCTCACACGCCCGACGGGCTCGAGACGGTGCTGAAGGCCCTGCGTCCGCACGCGTCGGGCAAGCTCGTCGTGGTCTTCGGCTGCGGCGGCGACCGTGACCGGGGCAAGCGCCCGCTGATGGGCGAGATCGCCGCGCGCCTGTCGGACGTGGCCATCGTGACCGACGACAACCCGCGTTCGGAAGACCCGTCCGATATCCGCCGCGCCATCCTCGCCGCCGCGCCCGGCGCGCGCGAGATCGGCGACCGCCGCGCCGCCATCCGCGAGGCCGTGGCCGGCCTGCGACAAGGCGACGTGCTGGTCGTGGCCGGAAAAGGTCACGAACAGGGTCAAATTATCGGAGAAACCGTCTATCCCTTCGACGACGCGACGGAGGTCGCGCACGCCCTGAAGGGGGAGACCGTCTGAATGCCCGCTCATGCCGGGACCGAACCACTCTGGACCGCGCCTGAGGTCCTCACCGCCACTAACGGACGCCTCGAGGGCCTGACCTTCGAGGCCAGCGGCGTGACCTTCGACAGCCGGGAGGTCCAGCCCGGCGACCTGTTCGTCGCCCTGAAGGGCGTCCGTGACGGCCATGACTTCGTCGGCCAGGCCTTCGCCTCGGGCGCCGTCGCGGCCCTGACCGAGCGCGCGGTCGAGGGCGGGGCGACGGTGATCGTTCCCGACACGCTGAAGGGCCTCGAGGCCCTGGCCGCCTATGCCCGCGACCGCGCGCCGGAAGTGCGCCGCGGCGCCGTCACCGGATCCGTCGGCAAGACCAGCGTCACCCAGGCGATCCGCGCCGGCCTCGCCCTGGCCGGTCCCGCCCACAGCTCGGTCAAGTCCTTCAACAACCACATCGGCGTGCCCCTGACCCTGGCCCGCATGCACCGCGATGTGCAGCGCGCCGTGTTCGAGATCGGCATGAACCACGCCGACGAGATCGCGCCGCTGTCGCGCATGGTCCAGCCGCACGCGGCCTGCGTCACCAACGTCGGCCCCGTGCATACCGAGAACTTCCCCGACGGCGAGGCCGGGGTGGCCGCCGCCAAGGCCGAGATCTTCGAGGGCCTGGGGCCGGGCGGAGTCGCCGTGATCAACGGCGACGTCCGGTGGTTCGACACCCTGAAGCAGGCGGCCCTGCACCGCGGCGCGCGCGTCATGAGCTTCGGCTCGGACGAGACCTGCGACGCGCGGCTGCTGGACTTCCAGCCCGAGCAGGGCGGGGCGCGGGTGAAGGCCCGCATCTGGGGCCGCGACTACGTCTACACCCTGGCCCAGACCGGCTTCCACTGGGGCGCCAACAGCCTCGCCGTGCTGCTCATGCTGGACGCGCTGGACGTGCCCATGGAGACCGGGCTGGCGGCGCTTGCCGAGTTCGCACCGCTGGACGGCCGAGGTCGGGAACGCCGCATCGCCCTGGACGAGGGCGCCTTCACCCTGGTGGACGAGAGCTACAACGCCAATCCGCTGTCGATGAAGGCGACGCTCGCCAGTCTGGGCGCGCGCCAGCCCCAGCCCGGCGGCCGCCGCATCGTCGCCCTGACCGACATGCTGGAACTGGGCGAGGACTCGGCGAAGCACCATGAGGGTCTGGCCCAGGCGATCGAGGCCGCGGATGTCGATCTCGTCTTCCTGGCCGGTCCGCAGATGAAGCACCTCTGGAACGCACTGCCGGCTTCCCGCCGGGGCGGCTACGCGGCCAGCGACGCCGACATCGCCGGC
>DASPLM010000401.1:0-2028 GCA_035627575.1 Caulobacteraceae bacterium
AGCCGTAGGCCCGCACCCGGCGGTGGTTGAAGGCGTCTGCACCGTTCTGCTCGGGGCGGGCAGGGCGGCCGACGCCCTGGCCGTGGCCCGCCAGCGCTTGAAGGCTGAGCCCCTGGACCAGATCGCGCTCGCCATGGCCGCCACGGCGGCGCGGATCACCGGAGCCCCCGAGTATCCCCGCCTCTACGACTACGACGCCTTCGTGCGACCGGCGACCATCGCCACGCCCCAGGGTTGGCCGAGCCTCGAGGCCTACCTCGGCGACCTGCGCACGACCCTCATCCGCATGCACAAGTTGACGGCGCATCCCCTTGAAAACTCGCTGCGGGGTGGCAGCCAGACCGCGCGGAATCTGCGGCAGGACAAGGACCCGGTCATCGCCGCCTTCTTCAAGGCCATCGATGCGCCGATCCGGGCCTACATGGATGCGGTCGGGCAGGGGGACGACCCGCTGCGGATGCGGAACACCGGCGACTATGCCCTTCGCGGGGCGTGGTCCGTGCGCCTGCGGCCGGGCGGCCACCACGTCGACCACATCCATCCGCAGGGCTGGCTGTCCTCGGCCTTCTACGTCGAGACGCCCGTCGCGGCGCTGGATCGCGACAGCCGCGAGGGGTGGATCAAGTTCGGCCAGCCGAAGATTCGCACCACGCCCCGGCTCGAGCCGGCCCACTACGTACGGCCGCAGCCGGGCACGCTGGTGCTGTTCCCCTCCTACATGTGGCACGGCACCGTCCCGTTCACGACCGACGAGGCGCGCATGACCATCGCCTTCGACGTCATTCCACAATGATTTGCCCCAGTTGAAACCCGCCGCATGAAGCTTGCCGTGTTCGACGTCGACGGCACCCTCGTCGACAGCCGCGAGGTGATCCTGCGCGCCGCCCAGGACGCGGCCGCCGAGATCGGCCTGCCGATCCCGGACTACGACGCGGTGCGCCGCATCGTCGGGCTGTCGCTGGCCGAAGCCCTCTCCATGCTGGCGCCCGACCTTACGCCCGCCGAACTCGCCGACTTCGTCGCCGCCTACCAGAACGCCTTCCTGCGCATGCACGCCACGCCGGGGTTCCATGAGCCCCTCTACGCCGGCGCGGAAGACACCCTGAAGCGCCTCAAGCGCGAAGGCTGGACGGTCGCCATGGCCACCGGCAAGTCGCGTCGTGGCGTGAACCGCTGGCTCGCCCGCGAGGGCTGGGCCGACATCTTCACCAGCACCCACTGCGCCGACGATGGACCGGGCAAGCCGCACCCGTCCATGGTGCTGGAGGCCATGAAGGCCGCCGGCATCGGTCCGGAGCGGACCGTCATGATCGGCGACACCAGCCACGACATGCTCATGGCCATCGCCGCGAAGGTCCGGCCGCAGGGTGTGGGCTGGGGGTTCCACACGGCGGAGGAGGTGCTGGCCTCCGGCGCGGCGCACGTGGCCGTGGACTACCCTGATCTCGACGCCCAACTTGACAAATTCGCGAAGGGCTTCTGACGCGAAGGGCCGTAAGTTGACATTCAGGATCGGTGTTCAGACCACCAGATTCTCCACGGGCCGCGCCTCGGCGCTGTTCTCGAACACGCGGCTGTCGAGCGCCGCGCGGTCCACGCCCATGTGATCACGCAGCACCCCCTTGAACAGCGACCGGACGTCCAGCGTCGGGGCGAGGTCCCGGCCCTCGAACAGCCGGTTCGCGGCCAGGCTCGGCCAGTCGCCCACGAGGCCGCCCTTGCGCAGGGCGCCGCCGGCGAGGAACGCGGTCGAGGCGGTGCCGTGATCGGTGCCGCCGGTGCCGTTGGCCCGGGCGGTGCGGCCGAACTCGGTGACCGTGACCACCACCGTCTTGCTCCAGGTCGGGCCCAGTCCCTGCTTCAGGCCCTCGTGCAGCCCGTCCATCAGATCGAGCCGCTTGGCCAGCAGGCCGGTCGAGGCGCCCTGGCGCGCGTGGGTGTCGAAGCCGTCGAGGCTGAGCGCCACCAGGTCGGCGCCGCCGGGCTGGATCATCAGCTTGCCTACCGCGTCGCCGATGGCCTTCACAT
>DASPLM010000402.1:0-3911 GCA_035627575.1 Caulobacteraceae bacterium
GCCCAACACCCGATCCCATCCCGAACTCGGCCGTGAAAACCCTCAGCGCCAATGGTACTGCGTCTCAAGACGTGGGAGAGTAGGTCGCCGCCAGGTCTTCCAGGCGCACACACCCGAACCGAACAGCCCCTTCACCCATCCGATCTCCCCCGACCCGGGCCGCACAACAGCGGCCGAACCCCTGGCGCGGGGTGGAGCAGCCCGGTAGCTCGTCAGGCTCATAACCTGAAGGTCGCAGGTTCAAATCCTGCCCCCGCAACCATCTTTACTGGCTCAAGAAGCCCGGTCCCGGAAACGGTGCCGGGCTTCTTGGCGTTCAGGCACGTCAGCACAATCTCGTTGAGCCTCTCTCTGGAGAATGACACCGGGTTACGTCGCTGACCCAAGGGAACACATCCAAGAGAGCAGAGATGCCGACAGGCGGGCTCAGTGCGTCTCAGGAGGCGAAGCGACCGCCGGGGTGAACGGCTGCGGGCTTCCGTCGTGCTCTGTACGAAAGACCCCTTCACGTCGACGACGTCGGGCGGCAAGGCCCGTTCTGCTCCCTCGTCCATCGGAATGCCAGGCGTGGCTTGACGACGGGCCGCCATGTGGGCGGGCAGGCGCCGGATCAGAAAATCGACGAATGCCCGCACCTCGGCGGCGATCTGACGATTGTCGGGATGCACGGCGAGCACGGGCACCGCGGCGATCACCCGATCGGAAAGAAGACGCACGAGCCGCAGCACGCCGCGGGGCTCCGTCGCGTCGGCCCCGGGGCCGCCTTCTCGGCCTCGCTCGCGCACCCGGTCCATGAAATCCTCGATCCGGCAGAGATAGGCGCGCCCCGCCTCGGTCAGGCTCACCGAACGGGTCGAGCGGCGCAGCCGCCGTGCCCCGATCCGTTGGTCCAGCCGGGTCACATGCGCGCTGACCGTGGATTTGGAGCAGCCGAGCGCCTCCGCCGCCAAGGAGAAGCTGACGCAACGCACGAGACCGTATCGGCCGGGTTGCCGGGCCGAGTGCCGCTGGACGCGGCGCTGGCGACCTATCATCGACGGCGTGACGAGCAGGCCGGGCCGATGTACGCGTTGACGAATGACCTCGCACGCCTGGCGCCGCCGACGCCCGACATGGCCGGCCTGGCGACCGCGGTCGCTAGGCCGGCCGGAGGAGGCGCGCCGCTTCCTTGGGGTGATGTCCGGCGCGATCGGCGTTGCCGAATTCTTCGCGCCTGAGAACCTCGTCCGGATCGTCGGCGCGGTCGAGGCCCCTGATCGCCACGAACGCCGGCTGGGGACGTGGGGCAGTGCGCCGTCAAGCCTGCACACCGAGGGCAAACGCGGCCGAGAGCGAAGCTCCAAGGAGAATGCCTATGGCGCCGATGCGTTCGGCGCGGCTCCACGACAGCCAATCGCGCTGGAGCGAGTGAAGAAGCGGCACCCTTGGCGTCGTCGTCCTGGCCTTTGAATGCGCACGCATTGCCCTCTCCTATGCGTCCTTCCCCAGCCGACGTCCCTGCACGTCATGTCGATGCCGAGGACGTGGCGCGCCGACGGCGCGCCACGTCCCAAGTCAGCATCTGCTGGCTTTACTGTTTCTGATGCGTGCCGCTCGGGTTGGCCGAGGAACCCGAGCCCGTCATGGAGCCGGCGCCGGCGCCCGAAGAGCCGGCTGTACCACCGCTGGCCGGCGCCACCTGCATGGCCATGCGGTCGGTGCCGGACGCCTGATACTGGACGCGCACCTGATCGCCTTCCTTGATGGTGCCGAGGCTGGCGTTCTGCGACAGCTTGTACTTGGTGCCATCCTGCATCGTCAGCGTTTTGGAGTCCCGGTCGATCTTGCTCACCGTGCCGGTGGCAGACTGCATATCCTGCGTAGTCATGGTGGAAGAACCGGAAGTGGACCCGGTGGACCCGGAAGACGAACTTTGAGCGATTGCGATGCTGGAGCCAGCCATCAGCATTACGGCGGTAGTCGCCGCGAGCAGCGTTTTCATGAATGTCTCCTATTTCCTCCAAAGGACCGCCCTTGTTTTGAGCGGCCTGCATTGGTGAACGAGCTGTTGCTTGTGACCCTTCCATGCTCAAAGGGGGTAATCGCCGGGTTCCGGGTGCAGGTCGCCCGCCCCCGCAGGCACTTTGCCGAACACGCCTGCGTCAATGGCGATGGGCGTCGATCGGCAGCTCGGCCTCGAAGACCGCCTTTTCGAAGTCGCTGACCAGCACGTCGAGCTTCATCGCCCAGGTGCCGGCAATCGGCAGGTCGAGCCGGTGGAGCGTGAACGTGCCCGGCGCCGTCGCCAACAGCGGCCGTTCCAGGGGCTCCACCCCGGCCGAGGAGAGGGAGAGCACGAGCCGGGCTTCCGCCGCGGCGAGCGGCTCCCCGTCCGGTCCGGACAGATGGACCATGACGTGGTTGGCGCCGGGCCGCGCGGGAGAGACGTGGATCCGGGCCGCCCGGCCCTGGGCGGTGACGGACGCGGTATGGCCGCCTGACGTCGGTATGGCCTCGGCGCCGTGCGGCCGGTCGTCGAGGGTCCGCGGCGGCGGCGTCATGCCGAGCATCACCGTGAGGGCGAGGACGACCAGCCCCATGGCGATTTCCGCGTGGATGCTGCGGCGCAGGTTTCCGGTGCGTTCGCAGTCGCCGCGCTCCAGGGCGGGGGTCAGGCGCAGCTTGTTGATCGCCGCGGCGCCGAGCATCCCGGCAACCACCATCATTTTGCCCAGCCACAGTCCGCCGTACGGGGTGGCGTACACCCCCTCCCACGACCCGAGCTGCCGCACGCTGATCGCCGCCCCCGTGGCGACGAGAAGGGCGACCGCGGGGACTGCGAGGCGCGAGAATCGGCGGACCATGCGGACCGCCTCGGGACGCGGCTGCGTCGCCAGGGCGATCAGCAGCGGCACCAGCGACCCCAGCCAGAAGGCGGCAGCGGCGACGTGCAGGGTCACCAGGCCGGTCCCCAGCCAGCGCGGCGGGACCGTCACCACATGCCCGGTCGCGGCGAGGGACGCCACGGCGGCCAGCGCCCCGCCGATGACGAGCACACCGCCGGCACCGCCGCCCCACAGCGCCAGCCCGAGCGCCACGGCCATGAGGCCGAGGATCGCCACCGCCGCGGCGAGACCGTCGGTCGTCAAGCCCGTGGTCCACGCCGGCCCGGACAGGAGGCCGGACGGGGGCGTTCCCTCCAGGGCGGCGCCGGACAGGCCGACGTTCGCCATCGCCGTGACCGCCGCCGCGGCGACGAGCGCACACAGCGCCGGCATCAGCCGGGCGCCCATGGCGCTCCAGCGGCCGGCGGCAAGGGCGAGGAACAGCGCCCCGCCCGCGGCGCCGAGCAGGCTGGCGTAGTGCAGGATGCGCACGGCCATCGCCGCCAGGGCGGTCGACGCCACCTCCGCGTCGTCCGGCGACGCCGCCCCGGTGGGGGCGCCGCCGATCCCGAACACGACCGAACCGGCGACCGGATGGCCGTCGGCCGAGGTCACGCGGTAGCTGATCACGAAGCTGCCGGTGTCCAGCGCCGGCAACTCGATGCGCAGCACGCTGCCGTCCACGGTCACGGCGTCGGGGCCCGTTACCGGGGTGCCCGACGCGTCGAGGACGCGCACCGCGACCGGAGTCACCGGCTCGTTGAACGACAGCGTCGCCTCGGCCGGCAGGTAGTCCAGGCGGGCGCCGTCGGCCGGCACCGCCTGGACCAGCAGGGCATGCGCCCACGATGCCGAGGGACCGCCGGCCAGCACCAGGACCGCGGCCAGCATCGCGATCAGCACGCGCATGGCACCGACGCTCAGCGCGGCTTCGGAGCGGTGAGCCTGACGGCGGGCGCGGGCTCCTTGAGAGCGTCGTCCGATTGCCCCGGCTGCGGGACTTCGATCCAGCGGTGCACGCCCTTCTCGCATTCCTGGACGATGGGG
>DASPLM010000403.1:0-2048 GCA_035627575.1 Caulobacteraceae bacterium
CAGGTCCAGAACAGGGCGGCGTTGACGGTGCGGCGGCGGCCGAGCGCCTCGTGTTCGTCCTCGGGCTTCAGCCACGCGCTGGCGGCGGCGAGGTACAGCGCCTGGAGCAGCAGGTTGGCCAGGAACAGCCACACGGCCCAGCGGCTGAGCAGCAGCAGCGCCAGGCCGCCGGCCGCGGTCATGGCGCCGCCGACCCACAGGCCCGCCGAGCGAAGCCGCTCGGGCCCGGACGTCGCTTTCATCTCGAGCCCGGCGAGCACCCGGTCGAGCAGGTCGTTGGTCCAGGCCGCGCGCAGGCCGAACAGGCCGCCGACCAGGTAGAATGCGCCGACGGCGCGGGCGATCCATTCCATGGCGGGAGGCTAGCGGGGGTAGCCAGCAGGCGCCGCTGACGAAGGCGGTAAGGCGACCATCTCCTTCTCTCTTCAGAGAGATGGACGGCCCCACGCACCGGAGGCGCGGAGCGCTGGAGGTCCTTGCGTGGAAGGAAGAGTGACTTCGGTCAGTGGGTGGATGCGCCCTCGTCCTTCGACAAGCTCAGGATGAGGGCGACTCGAACGACGGTTCAGTAGAATTCCTCATCCTGAGCTTGTCGAAGGACGAGGAATTCGGGCGCGCTACGCCCTTCAGGCAGACACTCTTCCTCCGGCGTTGACCTGCGCGCGCTGCCGCGCGCTCCGGTACGCCGGGACATCCTTCTCTCCAGAGAGAAGGAGAATGGATCCTCCAAAACGCGGAAACGGGCGCGGCCTCTCGACCGCGCCCGTCAACCTTCAGACCTGTAAGCCCGATCACACGTCCAGCAGGAAGCGCTGCGGGTCCTCGATGTGCTCCTTCACGCGCACCAGGAAGGTGACGGCCTCCTTGCCGTCGACGATGCGGTGGTCGTAGCTCAGCGCCAGGTACATCATCGGGCGGATGACGATCTGGCCGTTCACGACCACCGGGCGCTCCTGGATCTTGTGCATGCCGAGGATGCCCGACTGGGGCATGTTCAGGATCGGCGTGGACATCAGCGAGCCATAGACGCCGCCGTTGGAGATGGTGAAGGTCCCGCCCTGCAGCTGGTCCAGCGACAGGTTCCCGTCGCGGGCCTGCTTGCCCAGGTCGCCGATCGTCTTCTCGATGCCCGAAAGGCTGAGCTGGTCGGCGTCGCGCACGACCGGCACGACGAGCCCCTTCTCGGTGCCGACGGCGACGCCGATGTCGTAGTGGTTCTTGTAGATGATGTCCGTGCCGTCGATCTCGGCGTTCACGGCCGGGATTTCCTTCAGGGCGGCGATCACCGCCTTCACGAAGAAGCCCATGAAGCCCAGCTTCACGCCGTGGCGCTTCTCGAAGGCGTCCTTGTAGGAGGAGCGCAGCGCCATGACCGTGCTCATGTCCACCTCGTTGAAGGTGGTCAGCATGGCGGCGGTGTCCTGGGACTCCTTCAGCCGGCGCGCGATGGTCTGGCGCAGGCGGGTCATCTTCACCCGCTCCTCACGGGGGCCGACCTCGCGCGGCGCGGCGGGCGCGGCCGGAGCGGCGGGCGCAGCAGCCGGCGCCGCGGCGGCCGGAGCGGGCGTGGACAGGGCGGCGAGCGCGTCGCCCTTGGTGATGCGGCCGTCCTTGCCGGTGCCCGGGATGGCGGCCGGATCGAGATTGTTCTCGGCCACCACGCGGCGCACGGCCGGCGACAGCGGGACTTCCGAAACGGGCGCGGCCGGAGCGGCAGGGGCTGGGGCCGCGGGAGCAGCGGCGGGGGCCGGCGCCGGGGCCTTCTCGGACGTGCTGGCCGCAGCGCCTTCAGTCACCTTGCCCAGCACCGTGCCCGGAACGACGTTGGTCCCCTCCGGCGTCAGGATCTCGGCCAGGACGCCGTCGGCGGGCGAGGCGACCTCCAGCGAGACCTTGTCGGTCTCCAGCTCGACCAGCACCTCGTCCTTCTTCACCGCCTCGCCGGCTTTCTTGGACCATTTCGCGATGGTCGCCTCCGTCACGGACTCGCCGAGCGCGGGGGTCAGGATGTCGGCCATGGGGAGCGGCTCCGAAGACAGGTCGTGAAG
>DASPLM010000404.1:0-4503 GCA_035627575.1 Caulobacteraceae bacterium
GCGGCGACGTCGACGCCGAGGTCCGCCAGGGCCTCGACCGCGCCGACCGTGCCGCCGGCGGCCAACAGGCGCGTCCAGCGCGGCGCGAAGGCGGCCGCGTCGTCGTCCCGCGCGTCGAGCGCCGCCGCCGCCGCCAGACGCGCGAAGGGATAGGCCCAGGCCGTGCCCGGCGCGCGCGTCACGACGGCGAAGGCCCGCCAGCCGTCGGGCCGCTCCGCCTTCAGGGCGTCCGCTCCGGCCATGGCCCTGACGGCGCTCTTCCAGCCGCCGCCGCTGAGCTCGCCCCGCCGCTCCATCCGCGCCAGGGCGCCGTAGCGGACCACGGTCGCGTAGAGGTCCCGCGCCGCCAGCACCTGCAGGGTGCGCCGCTCGCCCCCGCCCTGTCCGCCCAGGCTCCGCGCGGCCGCCATCTCCACGGTGGCCGCCACGGTCTCCGCCAGCGCCGGCGGCGGATCGCAGCGCAGGACGCCGAGGGGGCGGCTCATGATCTGGTGCGCCGCATGCCCCAGTTCGTGGGCCAGGGTCAGCACCGAGCGCCGCCCGCCGTCGAAGTCCAGGCGCACGTAGGGACCGCGGTCCCCGGCGGGGTGGCTCATGGGGGCGCCGGCGGCGCGGGCGTGCACCCGCCGCTCGGCCAGCACCTGCCGCACCGCCTCGCCCATGGCCGGCGACAGCCCGTCGGCCGCGTCCAGCGCAATCCCGACCGCCTCGTCCCAGGTCCACGGCAGCAGTTCGGCCTCGGTCTGCAGGTTGGTGCGATACCACAGCCGCGGACCTGCCTCGGCGATGGCCGAGAGCATGGTGGCGATGATGCGCGGCTCGACATCCGGGTGTGTCTCGAGGTCCGGTGCGGCCTCGGCGAGCACAGGCGCGCGGGCGGCGACAACCTCGACACGGGGGAGCAGGACGGGCTCGAGACGCCCGTCCTCGTACAGCGTCGCGAAGGCGGCGACGCGGGCCAGCAGGGTGTTGGCGCGTCCGTATGAGGCAGGGGCGTCGGGGCCGGGCGGCGCCTCCGCGAGGGCGTCGACCAGCCGTCCTGCCTCGGCCAGGTCGAACTCGATCGCCGGATCGTCCGGCCCTGCGTAGAGCCCCGACAGGTCCCAGACCGGCAGCCCTTCGTCGTTCATCGGGCTAGTCCGGTCCGTGGCATTGTCCTCTTCTAGGCGAAGGCTGCCGGGGAGGGCGAGGTCGGTCAAGGCTGGCGCGCAGCGCCACGAGCCTTGGCCTTGACCGACCTCGCCCTCCCCGGCTCAAATCCACCAAGAGAAGAAAGCCGCTTCAGGTCTCGATGCGAGACCTTCGGCAACGCGCACCCCGCCCCCGGCCGTCATCCCGGAAAGTCGTTCGGGCCTCAGCCCGGCGACTTGTCCGGGACCCAACGCACCACGTCGATGCTGCGCGCGCCCCCACCCCCTGCACGCCGGCAACCAGCGTGTTGCGCCGGCACCCGACAAGCGCCGCGCGCTTTCCGGGACGACGGATTTGGCGGGGAGCGGGAGCGTCGTCCCCCTCCCTGTCCCGTCCCGGCACAAAAACCCAGCGTCACTAACCCGATCTTCACCCTGCCCCCGTACAACCGTGGATGAAACGACCTGGGGCGTCAGACCTCGGGCGATCACGGTGGACGGGTGTTTCCAATGGCCAAAACGGTCCTGGTCGTCGACGACGATCCGACTCAACGACGCTTGATCCAGGCGGTCCTGGATCGCGAAGGCTACGAGGTGGTGCACGCCGAAAGCGGCAAGGCCGCCCTCGAGCGGCTGCAGCACGGCGGGGGGGCGGACGTGGTCCTGCTGGACCTCGTCATGCCGGGCCTGTCCGGCATCGACACCCTCAAGGAGGCCCGCGCCGCGGGCGTGCGCACGCCCGTCGTGGTGCTGACCGCGACCGGCGGCATCGACACCGTGGTGAAGGCCATGCAGGCCGGGGCGCAGGACTTCTTCGTCAAGCCCGCCAGCCCGGAGCGCATCGTCGTCTCGATCCGCAACGCCCTGCAGACCGGCGACCTCGTCGCCGAGGTGGACCGGCTGAAGAAGCAGACCACCCACTCGACGGGCTTCGACGACCTGGTGGGGACCTCGCCGGCCATGACCATGGTCAAGCGGCTGGGCGAACGGGCGGCCAAGTCGTCCATCCCTGTCCTGATCCTGGGCGAGAGCGGCGTCGGCAAGGAGATGATCGCCCGCGCCGTCCACGGCGACAGCGAGCGCGCCGGCCGGCCCTTCGTGGCGGTCAACTGCGGCGCCCTGCCGGCCAACCTCGTGGAGTCGATCCTGTTCGGCCACGAGAAGGGCAGCTTCACCGGCGCCACCGACAAGCACCTGGGCAAGTTCCAGGAAGCGAACGGCGGTTCGCTCTTCCTCGACGAGGTCGGGGAACTGCCGCTGGAGATGCAGGTGAAACTGCTGCGCGCCCTGCAGGAGCGCGAGATCGATCCGGTCGGATCCAAGCGCGCCGTGAAGGTGGACGTGCGCATCATCGCCGCCACCAACCGCGACCTGCAGACGGCGGTGGCCGAGGGCCGCTTCCGTGAGGACCTGTTCTACCGCCTCAACGTCTTCCCGATCGAGGCGCCGTCCCTGCGCGAGCGGCGCGAGGATGTCCCCGCCCTGGTCGAGCACTTCGTGCGGCGTTTCAACGTCGAGGAGGGCAAGCGCATCGTGGGCGCCACGCCCGAGACGCTGGAGCTGCTGAAGGCCTTCGACTGGGCCGGCAACGTCCGCCAGCTGGAGAATGCGGTCTACCGCGCCATCGTGTTGTGCGACGGCCTCTATCTGCAGCCCCACGACTTCCCGGCCATCTCCGGCGTCGCCGCGCCGATGCCGGAAGCCATGACCGCCGCTGCGCCGGCCCAGGGCGCGCCGGCCGGCGAGGCGGGCGGCGCGGTCAGCGAGGCGCCCGTGCGCTTTGTCGACGGCTCGGGCCACCTGCGCACCCTGGAAGACATCGAGCGCGACCTGATCCAGCACGCCATCGACGTCTATGCCGGCCACATGAGCGAGGTGGCCCGCCGCCTCGGCATCGGCCGCTCGACCCTCTACCGCAAGGTCCGCGAGCAGGGCATCGACGTCGACCTGAAGGACGTCGGCTAGACCTCCGCCGCCCGGGCGACCGGCGCCGTCAGTCCGAACGCCGCCGCGGCCTGCGCCGCGAAGCCGATCGTGCTCCGGTCCTCCAGGAACGGTCCGATCACCTGCGCGGCGACGGGCAGGCCTCCGCGGGTCAGGCCGATCGGCACGACTGTGGCCGGCAGGCGCGGCATGCCCGCGATCAGCGGCCAGGCGTGCTGGGGCGCGTAGGCGACCTCGCGCCCGTTGATCTGCAAGGTCCGGTTCAGGCCGGGCCAGGGGTCCTGCTCCGGGAAATGGCGGAAGGCCGGCGTGGCGTAGCAGGGCGCGATCACCACGTCGAAATCCCGGAAGAAGGCGTCCCACTGCCGTCGCACGCCCTCCTGGATCATCAGGCAATCGACGTAGTCCTTCACCGTCGCGGGCGGCGGTGCATCCGCGGGCCCCGACATGGCCTCGGCCACCGCCCGGAACCGGTCGACCAGGGCCTGGCTCTCGGCCAGGGACGGCAGCAGATCGCTGCGCCGTGTCACCGTCGCGCCCGCCCGCTCCAGGTTTGCCGCCAGATCGTCGATGGCGGCGGCGATCTCGCCGTCCAGCGCGGCGGTCGGATGCTCCGTCAGGATGAACACCCGCCAGTCCGAAAGCCGTGCGCGCCGGGGCGGCGGCAGGACGACTCGCCAGGCCTTGGCGTCCCGCCCCTCGGCGCCGGCCAGGACGTCCAGCGCCAGCGCCAGGTCCTCCGCCGTCCGCGCCATGGGCCCCGCCGCCGCCCAGGCGCGGGCAGAGGCCGGCACGCCGAACCCCTTCGCGCCCGGCGGCCCGAACCCCGCCAGCGAGATGACGCCCACCGAGGTGAGGTGACCGAACACGCCGCAGAAGGCGGCCGGGATGCGGATCGAGCCGCCGGCGTCGCTGCCGAGCTCCAGCGGGACCATACCCGCCGCCACCGCCGCCGCCCCGCCGCCGGACGAGCCGCCGGGCGACCGCGTGAGGTCGTGCGGGTTGCTGGTGCGGCCGTAGACCGGATTGCTGCTCTGGTAGTCGCTGAGGCTGGCCGGCACGTTCGACTTGCCGAGGATCACGGCGCCCGCCGCCTTCAGCCGCTGCACCGCCTCGGCGTCCTCCGCGGCGCGGCCGTCGCGCGCGAACTCCAGCCCGAAGGTGGTCGGCAGGCCGGCGAGGTTGAAGCTCTCCTTCACCGTCATCGGCACGCCGGCCAGCGGCGGGGCCTCGCCCGCCGCCACCCTCCGGTCGACGTCGCGGGCCTGGTCGCGGGCGCGATCGAAGTCGCGCACCACAACCGCGTTGATCGGCCCGTCCAGCGCCTCGATGCGAGCGATGGCGGCCTCGGTCAGCTCCAGCGCGCCGACGGTCCGGGCCCGGACCGCCGCCGCCAGCTCGCCCGCGCTCGCCGCCTCCGTGGCGCCGG
>DASPLM010000405.1:0-4955 GCA_035627575.1 Caulobacteraceae bacterium
GCGTGTGGAGAGGATCTCGTGCCGCTCCCGGTACCGTGGGAGCGCGCCGCGGTCGATCGTCTTCATCCAGATCCTCCCGCGGGTGGCGCGCATCAGCTCGAGCGGCGCCCCCTCGAGCTGGACGCGCCCGCCGACCAGCACCGCCATCAGCGGGCAGAGGTCCGACACGTCCTCGACGATGTGCGTCGAGAGGATCACCACCACATTCTCGCCGATCTCGGCGAGGAGGTTCAAAAAGCGGTTGCGCTCCTCGGGGTCGAGCCCGGCGGTGGGCTCGTCGACGATGATCAGGCGCGGGTCGCCGATCAGGGCCTGGGCGATGCCGAAGCGCTGGCGCATGCCGCCGGAGAAGCCGGCCAGCGCCTTCTTGCGCACGGCCCAGAGGTTCACCTGGTTCAGCAGGGCCTCGACCGTCTCCTTGCGCTCGCGCGTGTTCCCGATCCCCTTCAGGATCGCCATGTGATCGAGCATGTCGTAAGCCGAGACACGCGGATAGACGCCAAAGTCCTGGGGCAGGTAGCCGAGCGTGCGGCGCAGCGCCTCCGGCTCCCTGATGACGTCGATGTCGCCGAAACGGATCGAGCCCGAGGTCGGGGTCTGCAGGGTGGCGATCGAGCGCATCAGCGTCGACTTGCCCGCGCCGTTGGGCCCCAGCAGGCCGAACATGCCCTTGGGCACCGTCAGGCTCACGCCATCCAGCGCCTTGGTCCCGTTACCGTAGACGTGGGTGAGATTCTCGACGACGAGCATGGACTTAGGCCCCCTGAAATGATCGCAGGAAGGCTAGCGGGCGCAAACACCCGTGCAAGTGAAGGATTGTTTAGGCGTCCGCCGTCGCTGCCGTCCCCGCGGTGGAACCCTCGCCGTTGCGCGCCCGTTCCTGGACTCCCCGCCCATCGTTTGCGCACGCCCCGTCGGCGCGGCCGTCGAGCCGCGCGGGCCTGAAGCCAGGAGCCAACCGATCGTCCTTGCCGCCGACATCCTCGACGCCGCCCCGCCATGGGCCGTCACGGCCGGACTGCTGAGCCTCGGCGTCGTCGCCGCCCTGCTGCTGCACGCGGCCCTCTACCGCCTGTTCGACCGCCTGGTGCGCAATGCGGGTCTGTTCCGCCGGGCGCTGGTGCAGCGTACCCGCCGGCTGAGCCGCCTGGTCCTCGTGCTGACGGGGCTGTGGATCGCCGCCGCCAACGCCCCGCTGGACGACGGGACGCGCACCTTCCTGCGCCACCTGGGGGCCATCGGCGTGGTGGTCGTCATCGGCTGGATCGCCCTGACGATCCTGCACGTCGGGTCCATCGTCTACATGCGGCGCTTCAAGACCGACGTGGAGGACAACCTCGTCGCCCGCAAGCACGTCACCCAGATCCGGATCCTGAAGGGGGCGATCTCGACCCTGATCGTGATCCTTACCCTGGCGGCGGCGCTGATGACCCTGCCGGGGGTGCGCCAGATCGGGGTCAGCCTCCTCGCCTCGGCAGGTGCGGCCGGGATCATCGCCGGCCTGGCCCTTCAGCCGCTGCTGACGAACCTGATTGCCGGCGTCCAGATCGCGCTCACCCAGCCGATCCGCATCGACGACGCCGTGCTGGTGGAGGGCGAGTTCGGCTGGGTGGAGGAGATCGGTTCGACCTACGTCGTCGTGCGCCTGTGGGACTGGCGGCGCATGATCCTGCCCCTGACCTACTTCATCCAGAAGCCGTTCCAGAACTGGACCCGGGAAAAGGCGGAGCTGATCGGGACGGTGATGCTGTACCTCGACTACTCCGCCCCGGTCGGCGCGATCCGCGCCAAGGCCGAGGAGATCGTGCGCGCCTCGCCGCTGTGGGACGGCAAGGTCGTGAACGTGGCGGTGGTGGAGACCAGCGAGCGCAGCATGCACGTCCGCGTGCTGGCCAGCGCCCGCAACGCCGGCGTGGTGTTCGACCTCCGCGCCGAGGTGCGCGAGAAGCTGCTGGAGTGGCTGCGCGAGGAATACCCCGACGCCCTGCCGCGCGACCGCCTGGCCGTGGACCGCATCGAGGCGGCGCCGGCGGCGATCAACTGACGGCGGCGAGCTTCTTGGCGGGCATGTCGTTATGCGGCCTTCCGCCCTTCAGCGCGCAGACGAAGGCGTCGCGCCAGGCCGAGACGTTCTGGGTCTGCACGCCGTCCATCAGGGCGCGCCAGCGCTCCTGGCGTTCCTTCAGCGGCATGGCCAGGGCTTGGCGGATCGCCTCGGCCACCTCCTCACGGTCGAACGGGTTCACGATCAGGGCCTCGCGCATCTGTTCGGCGGCGCCTGCGAACTCCGACAGGACCAGCACGCCGGGGTCGGCCGGATCCTGGGCGGCGACGTACTCCTTGGCCACAAGGTTCATGCCGTCGCGCAGCGGGGTGACCAGGCCGATGTGTGCCGCGCGGTAGAGACCGGCCAGCTCGTCGCGGCGATAGGGTCGGTTGACGTAGCGGATCGGCACCCAGTCGATGGTGGCGAAGGCGCCGTTGATGCGCCCCGAGAGCGTGTCCAGCCGCGCGCGGATGTCCTGGTAGGCCTCGACCTCGTCGCGGCTGGGGGTGGCCACCTGCAGCAGGAACACCTCCTCCTGTTGGGCCGGGTTGTCGGTCAGGAACTGCTCGTAGGCGAGGAAGCGCTCCTCCAGGCCCTTGGAGTAGTCCAGCCGGTCGATGCCCAAGATCAGCTTGCGGCCCGTCATGCTGTCGCGCATGCGCCGGTAGCTCGCGGCGGCCGTCTCCGAGTTCACCGACTTGGCGAAGTCCTCCGCGTCGATGCCGATGGGGAAGGTGGCCGCCCGCGAGGTCTTGCCCCAGCCCGAGACGAGGCCGTCCTCGCCGACGCATCCGTCGTCGAGGTGCTCGATGTACTCGTTGAAGGCCTCGAGGTGGTCCTGGGTCTGGAACCCGATCAGGTCGTAGGCCAGCATCGCCTGCACCAGTTCCTCGTGGTGGGGCAGGGTGGTGAACACCCGCCGCGCCGGCCACGGCACGTGCAGGAAGAAGCCGATGCGGTTCTTCACGCCCCGACGGCGCAGTTCCTCGGCCAGCGGGATCAGGTGGTAGTCCTGCACCCAGATCACGTCGTCGGGGCCGATCAGCGGCAGCACGGTGTCGGCGAAGCGCTGGTTCACCCGGGCGTAGCCGGCGCCGTACGACCGCTCGTAGGCGGCGAGGTCGGTGCGATAGTGGAACAGGGGCCACAGCGTCTTGTTGGCGTAGCCGTTGTAGTACTCGTGGACGTCCTGCTCCTCGAGGTCGACAAGGGCGACGGTGACGCCGCCGATCTTCTGCATGGCCAGCTGGCCGGTGAACTGCTCCGCGGTCTGGCCGCTCCAGCCGAACCAGACGCCGTTGTTGTCGCGCAGGGCGGCGGACAGGGCCATGGCCAGGCCGCCGGCCGTGCCGACGCCCGGGTCCGACGGGGGATTCACGCGGTTGGAAATGACGATCAGTCGACTCATGCAGGCACCTCGATACTGAAAACGCCCGAGCCGGCGGAACGGTCCAGCCAGTCGAGCACGCCCGCCACGTGGGGCAGGCGGGCGGCGGCCGCGGTCGGGCGGGCAGGGCCCACCAGCACGCCGAGGCCGCCAAGAGAGGTCGCCGCGGCGAAGGCGTCCTCGTCCGTCAGGTCGTCGCCGACGAAGATCGGGACCGACCCGGCGAAGGGGTCTTCGGCCATGAAGGCCAGCAGGGCGTGGCCCTTGTCGGCGCCGGGCGTGCGCAGCTCGACCACCCGGTCGCCCTCCTGCAGCTTCAGCCCGGTGGCGTGGGCCAGGCGGCGGGCCAGGGTCCGCGCCTCCTCCATCAGCTCCGGCGCGCCGCGGTAGTGCAGGGCGACGCTCAGGGCCTTGCTCTCGATCAGAAGGCCCGGTCGCGCTTCGGCGAAGGCGCGCAGTACGGCCTCGGTGGCGGCCAGTTCCGGGTGGGCGGCGGCGGCGGCGTGTCCGGCTGCGCCGCGGCGCTCCAGGCCGTGCACCCCGGCGGCGAAGGCGCAACTGCCCTCGACGATGCGGTCGATGTCCTGCACCGGGCGGCCGCTGATGATGGCCAGCCGACCGTCCAGCGCCTCGGAGAGGCGGCGCAACAGGGCGGTGCGGCGGGGGTCGGCGACCACCTCGTCCGGCGTCGCCTCGAACGCCGCCAAGGTCCCGTCCAGGTCGAGGAACAGGGCCGCCCGTGACAGGGCGATGTCCCGTGTCGAGGGGTCTGTCGGCTGACGTTGGGCGTCACGGGCCATGCGGACGGCGGCTCCTTCGCGGATCAAGGCGGCACTGCCGGTATTCGCACAGGGTGCGCCGGTGTATCGCCACTGTCATTAAGTTATGATTGGCCCGCGGCTGGGAGCGGCAGACCTAACGGGTTGAGAGCTAATATAACGGCGAAGCTCATGGATGTTCAGCGTTGCCGTGTAGATAGGGCAAGCTTGCCACGGGATTAAGTCTGACGCATTGTAATCCTGCGAGTTCGGCGAGCCTTTACTTAAATGTATCTGATAGGTCTGAGTTCTACATGAATGGCCGAGCGGTTCGACCGGCGAAGCCGAACGGCGTCTCACGTGTTTATATCCCCAGGGCCCGGACTGAATGACTGTCTGAACGCCTGTCACGCTTCGGAGTTTCCCTTGACCGCACGGCCGACGTCCTCGCCCGACATCCGCACCCTGGATCTGGCTCCCATCGGCAACTGCGCGGCCAGCGCCCTGGTCGACCGGCAGGGCCGCTTCGTCTGGGCCTGCGCGCCCCGCGTGGACAGCGATCCGGTGTTCTCGACCCTGCTGGACGACCGCCCGCTGCACGCGCCGGACGCGCGGGGCTTCTGGAGCATCGACCTCGTCGACCTGGCCGAGGCGCGCCAGGCCTATGAACGCAACACGGCGGTCCTGCGCACCGAACTGGTCGACAGCCGGGGCGGGGCCGTCGAGATCATCGACTTCTGCCCGCGCTTCCGCCGCCACGGCC
>DASPLM010000406.1:0-3851 GCA_035627575.1 Caulobacteraceae bacterium
CCTGCGCGCCATGGCCGAGGCGGCGGGCCTCACCGTCCACGTCTACACCTCTCCCCATCTGGTGCGCTTCGCCGAGCGCATCCGGGTCGCGGGCGAGCTGATCTCCGACGAGGCGCTGGCCGGCGTGCTCGACCGCATCGAGGCCGCCAACGCGGGCCAGCCCATCACCTTCTTCGAGGTCACCACCGCCGCCGCCCTGCTGGCCTTCGCCGAGACCGCGGCGGACCTGTGCCTGCTGGAGGTGGGGCTGGGGGGCGTGCTGGACGCGACCAACGTGGCCGAGGGCGTGGCGGTGTCAGTGATCGCGCCGGTGGACATCGACCACCGCGAGTTCCTCGGCGACACCATCGAGAAGATCGCCGCCGAGAAGGCCGGGATCCTGCGTCCGGGCGTCCCCGCCGTGATTGGCCGCCAGTCGGAAGCCGCCTTCGCCGTCATCGAGCGCCGCGCGACCGAGGTGGGCGCGCCGCTGGTGGTGCTGGGCGAACACTTCGACGCCTTCGCCGAGCACGGCGGCGTCACCTTCAACGCCGTGGTCGAGGGGATGGAGCGCCTGATCGAACTGCCGGAGCCGGCTCTCCCGGGCGTGCACCAGATCGACAACCTGGCGGGCGCGGTCGCGGCGATGCTGGCGCTGAATGACCCCCGCGTCGACGACGCAGCCATGGCGAAGGGCGCCGCGCGGGCGAGTTGGCCGGCGCGGCTGCAGCGGCTGACGAGGGGTCGCTACGGAGCCGAGGCCGGCGCGAGCGGGGCCGAGCTGTGGCTGGACGGCGGGCACAACCCGCATGCGGCGCGGGCGCTGGCCGCGGCGCTGGAGGCGATGCAGCGGCGGTCGCCGCGGCCGCTCGTGCTGGTCTGCGGCATGCTGGGCAACAAGGACGCCGCGGCGTTCTTCGCAGCGTTCAAGGCGCTGGCGCCGCGCGTGCTGACCGTGCCCTTCGCCAGCGATACCGCCGCCGATCCGCAGGCCTTGGCGGCGGTCGCGACGGCCGCCGGGCTGGACGCGCAGGCCTGCCCGGAGGTGGAGACGGCGCTCTCGATCGCGCTGGCAGGGGATGGTCCGCCGCCCCGCGTGGTCATCTGCGGCTCGCTCTACCTCGCGGGAGAGGTGCTGGCCGCGGCGCCGGAGACCTGGCCGAGGTAGCGAGCGCCTCAAGCCTCGCCGATGGGGGCTTCAGACAGACACTCTTCCTCCGGCGTCGACCTGCGCAGGCTGCCGCCTGCTCCGGTACGCCGGGACATCCTTCTCTCCAGAGAGAAGGATGGAGGGCTGCCTGCCGCGGTAGCTGATGGTTCTTCCCCTGAACCTCCTTGGTGGAACTCTCGCGCCCTCGGGTCGGAAGGCTGTCAAGGACGCGAGCTTCGCTCGCAAGCGGAGCTTGTGGCGCTTCGCGCCATCCTTGACTGCCTTCCGACCGGGCGCCCGATTCCATCAAGAGGATCAGGGACGGATGTGTTCAGGATGTTCTCCCCCTCTCCCTCGGGAGAGGAGGCAAGCGGCGGCGCGAAGCGGCGACGGAGCCGGTGAGGTATCGGCCGGCGCACAATCCGCCGCGGCGGTGACAGCGTCGCCCACCGGACATGCCTCCCCGGGGTCGGCTGCGCGTCCCCCGGCCCTCCTGAAGGGAGGGCAGAACCCTGGCTGCTACCCCGCCTGGGCGACGCCCTGTTCGGCCAGCCACTCGACGATCTTCTGCTTGGGCATGGCGCCGTTGCGCATGGAGGCCAGCTGGCCGTCGCGGAACAGCATCAGGGTGGGGATGCCCTTCACGCCGTACTTGCTGGGCGTCATCGGGCTGTCCTCGATGTTCACCTTGGCGACCACCACTTGGCCGGACAGCTCCTCGGAGATCTGCTCCAGCGCGGGGGCGATCTGCTTGCAGGGGCCGCACCACTCCGCCCAGAAGTCCACCAGCACGGGGGCGCCGGACTTCAGCACGTCGGTTTCGAAGCTCTCGTCGGTGACTTTCACCGTGCTCATGGGGCTCTCCTGATTGGGTCGGGCTGATCGTTACGCCGATTCCCGCGTCGGGCCGATGTGGGGTGAATGGTCGCGCCGATCAACCACGCAGGCCCGCCAACGTCCGCTGAAGCAGGCCCTCGTCGAGCGGCGTGAGCCTCGGTCCGTCGGTCCACAGCAGGGCCGCCTCGACCGGCCGGTCGGGATACAGCGCCCGCAGCACGGCGGCGTAAACCGCCATCTGCGCGAGGTAGGACGGGTCGGCATCCTCGGCCCGGGCGGGCGCGGGTCGGTTGGTCTTGTAGTCCACCACGAGCACCCGGTCCGGCGTCACCACCAGCCGGTCGAGCCGCCCGGAGATGGCCAGGCCCGCAGGGAGGTCGGGCGCGCTCCCCGCCACCGCCACCTCTGGCCGCGAGCCCGGCCCGAACACCTCGGCGAAGCGGGCGTCCTGAAGCACCGCAAAGACCGAGCCGACCATCTCCTCGCGCTGGGCGTCGGCCAGGTTCGGCTCGCGGCGCAGCAGGGCGTGGGCCGCGGCCGGCCGCTCGTCCTCCGGCAGGTCGGGCAGCAGCTGGAACAGCCGGTGGATCAGCTCGCCGCGCCGGAAGCGGCCCAGGCCGCCGCTCTCGGCCAGCGGCGAGGGCGAGGGCGCGCGCGCCTGCTCGGCCACTTCGCTCGGCGACGCCCATCGCGCGGCGCGGGGCTCCGGCGGCGCGGGCGTGCGGGCCCAGGCCGGGAGGGAGGGCGTTGCCAGCGGCCGCGGCCGTTCGCCCGAACCGACCGCCGGATCGTGGCCGAAGCGCCGGATCTCCATGCCGTTGCGCACGACGGTCCGGACGCGGGGCCGCACCTGCGCATGGTCGAAGGCGGCTTCGACCAGGGGATACCAGCCCTTCAGGTTGTCGGTCCCGTCCTTGCGCGGCTGTCGGGCGCGCCCGGCCAGCACCACCCGGTCGCGAGCCCGGGTCAGGGCCACGTAGAGCAGGCGCAGGGCCTCGTCGTCGCCCTTCCGCTTGCGCAGCTCGCGGGCGACCTTCGACGCCGCGCAGTCGTTCTTCCCTCCGCCGCACCACAGAAAGCCGCCGTTTTCGGTCTCCAGCAGGGGCGAGCCGCGCGGCTCGCCCGTCTGCACCGTCTCGGGCAGGAACACGATCGGCGCCTCCAGCCCCTTCGCGCCGTGGGCGGTCATCACCCGCACTTCGCCGCGCGGCTCATCCATCTCGCGCTTCACGGTGACATCCAGGCGGGCCAGGGCGTGGGCCAGCTGCTCCAGGTCGCGCTCGCCCCGCTGCTCGGCCGCCAGCACCTGGGCCAGGAACTCGTCGATGGCGTCCGACGCCTCCGGCCCCAGCCGGGTCAGGAAGCGCGTCCGCTGGGAACGGCCGTCGCCGTCCAGCCGCGCGAACAGGCGGCTGAACAGGTCGAAGGGCGTGCGCGTGCGCGCCTCCTCCCGCACCGACTGCAGCAGCCCGAGCGCGGCGTCCCACGCCGGTCGCTCACCGGAGCGCGCCTGCAGCGCCGTCCACAGCGAGCCCCGGCGCTTCCAGGCCAGGGCGAACAAGCCATCCTCGTCGACGTCGCAGAAGGGGCTGCGCAACAGGCCGGCCAGGGTCAGGTCGTCGTCGGGAAACTGGACGAACCGCATGAGCGCCAGGGCGTCCTCGAACACCGGGTGCTCGGACAGGTTCAGGCGGTCGGCCCCGGCGACCGGGATGCCGCGCCGTTTCAGCGCCCGGATCACCTCCTCGAACATGGCCGCCCGCTTGCGCACCAGGATCAGCACGTCGCCCGGATCGGCGGGACGCCAGGTCCGCATATCGCGGTCGTGCACCATTTCGCCGCGCGCCAGCAGGGTCTCGATCTCGGTGGCGATGCGCTCCGCAAG